>JBAZVV010000010.1:0-9191 GCA_041660685.1 Candidatus Altimarinota bacterium
TACAGTCAATATTGCATTTTTGAGTGATGACGAGATTCAGGAGCTCAACAAAATGCATCGCGGAATCGATAAAACTACGGATGTTCTTTCTTTTCATTATTTCGAAGATTTCACGGATTTGAAAGATGACGAAATCGCCGGCGAGATTATTATGTCCGAAACAAAAATCCTCTCGCAAGCGAAAGAGTACGGAAATACAAGCGAAGCTGAGTTCGCCAAACTTCTCATCCATTCTACCCTTCACCTCCTTGGTTACGACCATGAAAATGACGAGGAATATGAGGAAATGCACATAGAAGAACAAAAAATTGAGAAAATACTTTTGGAGAAAATGAGAGTTGAGATATGGTAGAAACCATATGTCATTCCAAATATTTTTAAAATTCAAAAAATGTCTCAAAAAATCGCACTTGTTGGTGGAGGAACGGGCGGTCACATAGTTCCTTTGCTCTCACTCATAGAACATCTCCCTATTCCAAAGGCAGATTTTTTCTGGATAGGAGGTTCTGCAAGTATGGAGCAGATAAAAGCACAGGAGGCAAATATTCGATTCATTCCGATTACTACTTTTAAACTCACGAGTACAAAATCACTCGGGGTTTTTCTGTATCCATTCAAACTCTTGCAAGGAATCTGGGATGCTATAAAAGTACTCAAAAATGAACAGCCGAAACTCGTATTTTCCAAAGGTGGGCCTGGTTCTATAGCAGTTGGAATCGCTGCTTGGAGCCTTGGAATCCCCCTCTATATACATGAATCCGATACGGTTCCAGGTTTTTCCAATAAAGTCCTCGGACATTTTGCGACTCAGATATTTCTCGGATTTGAAGAAGCGGGGAAATATTTTCCAGCAAATAAAACTACGGTCATAGGACAGATTCTTCATCCACAATTTTTCGAAAAAAATCCAACAGGAAATATCAATTGGAAGACAAGTAAAAAACATATATTTGTCAGTTGCGGAAGTCAATGATCTCGCAAGATTTTTCAGACACTTTTGGAACAGAGAAAAAACCAATCCTCCCCTCTCTCCTTTGGGAGAGGGGTCGGGAGTGAGGGCTTCCCGGATACAGAATGGATAATTTCACTTGGAACACTCAATGGTAATATGAGAAGAGATTTTGAGCAATGGGAAAATACTCAGGTTTTCGACTGGATTCCACAATCCGATATTCCTCATATACTTGACAGAACTGATATCGCTATCACTCGAGCAAGTGCTACCACTCTCGCAGAACTTGTCACTCGTCCGATTTATTTGATCATCATTCCACTTGCCATTTCTGCAGGAAATCATCAGCTAATCAACGCTCAAATATATGAAAAAATAGGTCATACGATGATTCTAGAATCAGATTTAGACCAGAGTAATCTCGGTGAGTTAATAAACCCAACTCCCCATATCCAGATGGATGTCGTAAAGAAAGACATTACCCCCTTTTTTAAAATATTTTCGAATTAAAAATCCTTCTTAAAAGAAAAAATCGGTTTGACAAATTTCTCTTTTGTCTATAATTCACTTGTTTTCAAGTCTCAAAGAGGCTTGAAAAGCAAAATTTTTGTTAACTTTGAAAGGGATTGTCATGTTGGTTAATGTTCTTAGTATCATCATTGCAGCAATTTTACTCAGCCAAATCATCGGCTGGGAAATGGTCGCTACCATCGGATTTTTCGCGGGCGTTATGCTTGCGATGAAGTTGGTGGTATTATCTATGATTCCTGTGCCTATTGGGATCATCATGGGTTTCGGTATTTTTTCTTTTATCGGTTTCTTATTTGTTGCGAGACATCTCGCGCAAATACGGGCTGATAAGAAATATCGGCGCGATCCGTATTTTCATAAAGTTCGTGCAGAAATGGCACGAACGGTCTGCTAAAAAAGCAGATCTCAGTTTTCGCCCCCGTTTTCGGGGGTTTCTTTTTGTCTGAAATCCTATTTTCGGTTTCAGATATTGGATACTGTTTTTTAAAAAAGTTGCATCGAGAACTAGAATCTAGGAAATGAGATTTGACAGGTTATATTTTTTGAATATAAACATCTTGTCATCGAAGTGGATTCGGATGTTTCTGGGAATATAAAACCCCGCAATTCCAACAAGAATCTCCCTCGGGATCAAAATCAAAACCAATTCAATTTTAAATTTAGGAGAAGAAAATGAAGATATTATTCAAATTTGTTTCGGCATTAGTTATGCTTCTGTCAGTCGGTTACAGTAATGTAGCCATGGCAGGACCTCTGGATGGCAAAAAAATCCTTGTCATTGGGGACAGTCACTTGGCAGATACTCCCTATTTGGGGACAACGCTGCACGATCCTTTGCTTGCAGCAGGTGCTGAAGTATACACCTTCGGGGCCTGTGGATCGGTTCCAAGTATCTGGGTCGGTCCAGCCAAAGGAACCAATTGCAATAGTGGCTTCCGTCTGAACAAAGGTCCGTTCAGAAAAAGGGTAACCGACTCTTTTCAAACCACACCATTACTAAAATTGGTGGAGCAATACCATGTTGATATGGTCGTGCTGATCTACGGCGATACGATGTCCGGCTTCAAAGAAGCTGTGATGCCTACACCATGGGTATCACGGGAGGTCAGAAGCCTGGTAGATGAGGTTAAGAAAACTGGCGTGCGATGCGTCTGGGTCGGTCCAACCTGGGGTGATAATGAGACTCAGGACGGGGCGAAAAACAGCTTCAAAAAGACCTATGCTCGTACTGAGCAAATGTCGAATTTCTTGAGTGACAATGTCGCTCCATGTATCTACATCGATTCACAGAAGATGTGGGGCAAGGGTGAAGTACCAACACATGACGGTCAGCATATGACAAATGAGGGATACGTCAAGTGGGGTTCGGCAATTGCCGAACAAATCTTGTTGCAATACAAGAAATGAATAAGTCTCCAGAATCTCTGTGAGACTTATTCGTCAACTAACCAAAACCCCCGATTTATCGGGGGTTTTGTCATTATTATCTTCGGACCATTACAACCACCAGCACAAGTTCAAATATTTGACAAATAATACTTTTTAAGATACATTTATTTCTAATCAAAACTATTACCATTCTAAATGATTCCAGTTTCGATCTTTACTATCTATCTTTTTATATATGAATACATCTAATAACTGAGGAAGAAAATTTGATACAGTTGGAGGAAATATGAGACTGAGATCAGCTCACCGCTCCACTGGAACAAAAACTCTTGTAGAACGAATGAAAACATTGCTTCCTGCTATTTTCCTTGCTGGTTCTATGAATATATCTACAGCTACAGAAAGAGATAATTCTTATGATAGTCAGTTTTCTTCATTGTCTTCTTTTTTAAATACAGAAATGAGTAGCTCCGTACCACTTGCGACACGAGTTCTCAAAGAGATACGCTACAAACAAGAAATAAATCAACAGTTTATGAGTGTTTTGAAATCACCAGAAATACATAATAAAGGTATATCAGACGCTATTATCGCTAGCAATATAATAGAAGTAAAAGAAATAGCAGAAGTCTTGTCTCGTCTAGAAAAAACTATTTCATGAAATCCAGATATGACCAATGCATCTATAGATGAATACGTACGAACTACATACTATGGTTCTCTTGGTGCAGATCCATTAGATAGCGAATGGCAACTCGATATCTATACTGCAAAGGCTGGAAAATAAAATGTAGTATAAAAGTCCTCTATTCCCCCGTTTTTCGGGGGTTTCTTTTTGTCTGAAATCCTATTATTATTTTCCCCTAAGAGTGAGTACTACTATTTCCGATCGACTATTGGTTCGCATCGGTGGTCACCAGGTTCCGACTCCGCTCGAAACCGAGAGAGTATAATCTCCCTCGTTGTATACCCCAAAATCATACCCTTCATATACGAGATTCGTGATCAGATTATAGGGGTACAATTGTCCTCTATGTGTATGTCCCGCAAGTTGCAGAGAGATACCAAGAGAACGGAATATATCTCTATCGATTGGAGCATGATACAGGAGAACCGATGGTTTCATGCTATTAAATCCCACTTTTTTCAGAATCTCCGCTACATCCTGTTTTTGTCCTCGCTCTGGTGAAGCGATACCGATGAGTTGCAATCCACCAAGATTCACGAGGAGATTATCGATAATCTGTATATTGGTTTTTTTTACGATATCAAGAGTATGACTCA
This sequence comes from Candidatus Altimarinota bacterium, assembly GCA_041660685.1. Lineage (GTDB taxonomy): Bacteria > Patescibacteriota > Gracilibacteria > BD1-5 > UBA2023 > UBA1545. Next base: position 4,157 of record JBAZVV010000010.1, read on the forward strand.
CACCCAGGTAGGTTTCATGATTTCCTGTCACAAAATAAGTTCCATATTGTGAGTGAAGTCCTGAAAATGGCTCCAGTAAACCATCGAGATGTCCATCCATACCATCGAGCATATCCCCGACTATGAGAACCATCGCAGGATTCGTCGCATTGCTCATATCGACAATTTTTCGTGCAAAATCACTTCGGATAATGTGCCCGAGGTGAATGTCCGTCATCTGAACTATTTTCTTCCCTTCCCACTCTTTTGGGAGATTTTGAATATATATTGTCTCCTCTCGCATCATCGGACGAGCAGCTTGAATAAGTCCATACACACTCAGAAGAGTTACTATAATTATTCCTATCCAACCAACTATCGAAAGTGAATGAGGGAAATGAAAAGCAAGAAAAATACTACTTACTATCCAGAGAAATGCGAGTATGAAAAATGCGTTGGATAGAACTCCTGTCCAGACCGCAGAAAAAGTGTAAAATCCTCGTGTAAAAATGGTATCATACCAGTGAGCAAGGGTAGATGATAGTATAAAACTCATAGAAAGAAATCCGAGTCCTACGACTATTATCCTCTTTACAAGAATACTAAGTTCGAAAAAATGGCAAATCGCCAGATAGAGAAATAGGTGTGATCCAAAAAAGAGAATCGTAATAATGAGAAGAAAAATCATAAAAACAGTCAATGATATAAATATTCGTGTTTCACACAATAAGAAGAACAGGGAGAAAAGCAAGTTTCTATGAATGAATACATTTTTAAAATATCAAAGTATGCATACTTAGTAAAATACTCCTCTTCCAGAACCTTTTACTTTATACATAGCTAGATCACTGTATTTTAGTAACTAAAGTTGATTAAAAAAAGCAAATTCATTTTGCATCACCCATACTGAAATGGCGTGAAGATGAAAATATCACTTTTTGCAAAGTGATATTTTTGATTGCTACTTTCCTCCATAGTACCCCTTTTTTGCTCCACCTCCTTTCGGACCAGATGGACGATTTCATGGACTCGATGGACGAGCGTATGAATTACCAGAACTTGGACGAGATGGAACAACTTTGTCTGCTCCATGCAATCGCTCGCTCGTTCGTGGTTTCTGGTGCGAATGTCATTCTTGTTTTGGAGAAGAGAATCGATCGGATTGTAGAGTTTTCTGAAATCTCGGGTCAGAACTCCCGCGTCCTCGACCACCACCTGCTTTTTCTTGAACGGCCTTTTCTCTATTAGATGGGATTACATTCGTCTTCGGAAATGGATGATCTTCCACTATAGGGATTTTCTGAGATATAAGCTTTTCGATATCTCGGAGATGAGTAACATCATCATTATCACAGAAAGAAATAGCTACTCCTTTGGCTCCCGCACGCCCTGTACGACCGATACGGTGAACATAGGTCTCTGAGATATTTGGTATATCGTAATTTATCATATATTCCAGATTATCGATATCGATTCCTCGAGATGCGATGTCAGTTGCGACGAGCACTCGAGTTGTCTGTTCTTTGAAGTTAGAAAGAGCGCGTTGTCGATTATTCTGAGATTTATTTCCATGAATCGCCTCAGCAACAATCCCTCGTCCGACAAGGAATTTCACAACTTTATCAGCTCCATGTTTTGTCCGAGTAAATACGAGAACATTTTTAATTTTTGGATCTTCCAATAAGTGTACAATCAAACTATTCTTACTTCCTTTATCGATGTAATAGACAAACTGACTAATTGTTTCAGCAGTCGTTGAAACAGGAGTAATTTCCACTTTCTCAGGATTACGAAGAATAGTTCCAGCAAGTGTCATAATCTCTGGTGCCATAGTCGCAGAGAAAAAAAGCGTCTGACGTTTCACGGGAATCACTTTCAATAACTTTCTGATGTCATTGATAAATCCCATGTCAAGCATACGATCTGCCTCATCGAGAACAAATATCTCTATGTCCGCAAGGGAAATATATCCTTGTCCCATGAGATCCAAGAGTCGTCCAGGAGTCGCGATAAGGATATCTACTCCTTGACGAAGTCGCTCGGTTTGATTTCCTTGTTTTACTCCTCCAAATATTACTGCTTGATGAAGTCCTGCATATCGTCCATACGAACGAAAACTTTCTTCTATCTGAATAGCAAGTTCTCGAGTCGGAGTAACGATTAAAGTTTTTATTTTTCGTTTCCCTTTTAAAGGATCTTTTTTCGCATACAACATTTGAATAATAGGTATCGCAAATGCGGCAGTTTTTCCTGTTCCTGTCTGAGCACATCCAAGAAAATCCCGTCCACTAAGAATCGATGGAATAGCTGCTTGTTGAATAGGAGTAGGAGTGGTATATCATTCGTCGTTAATAGCCTGAAGAATCGGTTCTATAATAGGGAAATCAGAAAAAAGCATGAAGTTTTATTTTAGATAAATAGAGGGGTGTATGATATAGATAAAAGATGAGATAGCAAATGAAAAATAAAGCTACGGAAAAACTCTCTTTTCTCTCAAATGACCTAAGAAATCATATATATCTGAAAAGATGATGAAAGATATAAATAATCCACCAGAAATGAAGTGGTGGATTATTTATATCTAATTCGTTAATAATTTCGGTGGGTCTGTCTGAATACGAGAATCATATGTTATGACAAATGGTTCTATATATTCGCCAGGGTCAGTACAAACACTATTCCCATTTTTATCACAACCATTACTATTTCTTCGAATATAATTGAGATCATAGATCATTGCTTTATTGAAATCTTGTATCTTTGATCCTCCTGGAAGAATATAGTTATTACCGGCAGCAATCGCTCATCAAACAGTATTTCTCGCAAAAAGAGATCCATTCATAACAAGTTGCTCTTTTAGTACAGAAGTTCTTGTAGGAGAATCCGTGATATACGGAACTCCATTAGAATCAATACTTATCAATCATCCATCTGCGTAAAGAAATCCATTTATTTTCTTCACATTTGGTTTTACATAAATATTCCCCTTATTGGAAAAATCTTTATTCACATCATAATTATCTTTTATAACCACGATGAGTAACTTTTTATTGGATGGATTAATATCTCCGGTAAGTATAACATTTCCATCTTTTACAACCAGTGTTTCGAAGGATTGATCTCCAGATAATGAAACATCTCCTGTGACATATTTTATACCTCAGAGAACCTGTCCATTTATCATACTTTGAATTTGCGTATATGCATTTTTTCGAATAGAAGTTCTCAAACTGGAGGTAGAGATATCTGAGAAATTTGCAGTTTGGTTGGTCAATGTTGATTTTCCTGCCAATTGTGCAGAACCAATGATTCGTACTCATAAAAATGTACTTCCTCCTATTGAAATCGGAGTCATATCATCTCCTGCATCATTCTGAGTAAGATGATAACGGATATTTTGTCCGCCAAGTGTATAACTAATAGTAGGAAACTGAATTTTAAGACTACATACTCCGATATTAGCAACTGCTGTCAGTGCATTGATACGTGATGAAAATATAGATCCATTTATATTTGTCAGAGTGGGAATATCTATTGCCGTACCTTCTGCTACAAGTCATGGGCTATTTCCTTGTACTGCTGTAGAAAAATCTTCTATATGATATCCAAAACTTGCTATAGCACCAAGTGTGATGTTTGATTTTTGTATAGGAGAGAGTTTATATTTAAACATCGTACCGATAGTTGGTGACCCAATCCATGTAGCCCCATTATCTCATGATGCCTGGAGTATTCCCATAAATGGTTTACGGAAGGAATTTCCTGGACCACTATTATTGATGGTATTATTAAGCACCTGTCCTACTATATTAGTATAAGAATTATCCCATTGTGGAATCATAAATGTGAAACGTTCAGAAAATACTCCAGGAGTATTTGATTTTATAGCAAATATAATTCGTCCATTTGCATCAGAAGAAATCCCAGCATATCCACTTTCTATGAGAGCATCTTGTCATGATATCGGCACTGTTACCATATCTGTCTTAATGGTCTTGCATCCAGAAATAGTTCCACAATCTTGATTGAGTGAGGTAATTTGTTTTCCATATATAGGATTCCCGAACATATCAGAAAGTTTTAATATATATCTATATACACTATTATCATCTGCATACTGAGAATTGCTAGAATTAAGATTTGTATCGAGGGTAAGCGTGGAAGTTGTAGGTGAAAATACTTCTGGAAATATATTAAATTTAACTGTTGCTTGTGTTTCATTATTCGCAAAATCGGTAGTATGTACTGTCAAAATATAATGTCCTGATTTTTTCAATACATTACTATCTATAAGAGTGAAATTTTTTACATCATTAGTAGTGATAGTTCCATTTGGATTATATGCAGGAAATATTGCCCCTGTTGTATAAACTATTGCTCATGTCGTAGTTTTAATATCAATGGAATAATTTTGAATACCAGAAACTCCATTAGAAGCAACTCCGTTGTAATTATCTGCAAGAATAATATTTATAAAATTATTGCTTGCTTTTTTATCTTTATCCGTAATAGGCTTCCCAGAGAAAAATACTTTTCCAAGTACGTCAATTCCATTCATCAGATTTCCTGAACCATCTATTTGATAAATTCTATTTGCCTCAGAAGCTATGTCAAACTGCTCCCCTGAAGTATATCCTATATCGACAATTGGGGTGGTACGATCATAATGAATCAATTGTGTGAAACTATTATTAGCAGTTCCTCCTGGAAGTCCAGTAATCATAGTTGGTATTTTGGGGAGATTGACGGTATTTTGAAAACTAGCAGTTGGTAACACTCCATTTCTCAGAACATCTGCTGGTGTCATAATTCCAGTTACAGGTGATTGTCAAGAAACGGGTATCGTTGCATACTTACAAGAAAGGCTTCCCACTACACAAGCACAACCCGTTTCTGGATCTGCACACATCATTGTATAATATATATCTGCATTGGTCCATGCCCCCGTATAGGTATAAGGAATAGTAAGACCTGGATCGCTATAAAGATACACATTTCCTGCAACTGGTGGAGTTGTGTCGTAATTAAAAGGAATATTGTAATACTTTCTTACGAG
>JBAZVV010000010.1:9201-23652 GCA_041660685.1 Candidatus Altimarinota bacterium
CATTCTGATTTGGAATACTATAAGCCGAAACGATTGTTGTCGTAGCTCCAACCACACTCGATGTTGCTGCAATATTAGTATATGTATTGCCAAGAACTTGAATAATAGTCTTTACGCCATTCGCATCTATTTGCCAACCCCCTGGTAAATACGCATTGGTATTGAGATATAATCCATTTGTACTATTAAAAGCTACTCCATTAATGAAGTATGTTGAAATCGTAGACACTATTGTTCTATTTGGGTTCACTTGCTTATTAATAGTAGTGGTTGATACGTTTTTTTGAGTAATACTTGATCCATTAAAAGGATTAAGATAAATATCTTCATACATATACAACATATTTCCCTGTCCATGAATTTTCGTAAAATCCATCGTTCCAATATTTGTCATAGGAGTATATGTTCCAGCAAAAGATGCAAATGAGCAAGATGGGACAAAAAAACCTATGAGTATAAGAAGTATAAATATATATGTTTTCATAGATGAAGATTTTGAAGTAAGTAAAATTATTTCTTCTTATATTTTCTAAATGAAACTATTAGTAATAATATCCCAATAATAATAGGAATAAGAACGAGTGCAATAGAGCGGAAATTATACGAAGACTTATCTCATGAAAGAGAATTATCTTTCATATCTGCAGAGGTATTCAATATAGTATCACTTGCTATTTTTTTATATAATCCTGCAACATTTTGATCGAGTTTTTGTTTCTCTATAACTATCTGTTCGGTCATTCCAGAAGCAGTCAGTTTCCCAGATTGAAAATCTTTTGTGAGGGAATCTATTGTTTTTTGATATTCTATATGCAGCGCATTTTCTTTTGCTGCCATTTCCTGAATATCAGGACTCAATGGAGGTGCTTTATAGATACCAGATATCTGTTCGGCCAAAAGTTTATTGGAAGGGAAGGAATTGTCTATAACCTTTCCGATATGAGTTTTATCGGGATAAGGAATAATACAGTCTCCGAATTTAGGATCAGAATACGTGAGATTATTTACATCGATATATTTTGGGTTTCTCAATTTAGTGATAAAATCTTTAATAACCGCTTCACGCTGAGTATAATTCATGCCACATTGTAGGAAAGTATCTTCATATGGACTCGTCACGATACCTTGATCTTTTCGATCTTGTATAGTCTGTTCCAGATTTGGATCCAGTGCCCATTCTAGATAATTTACAAAAGTTTTATTCTCTATACTTTCTAGTTTTTTATGAAGTGCAAACGGGAAAGTAGCAGAATACATCATACCACGTGATGCTTCTATATCTGTAGGAGTAATTCCTTCTATCTTCAATGCAGCTTCTGCTTTTGGGAATAATGAATCAAGAAAGGATAATGCTTTTTTATATATATCCTTTGTTTTCTCAAATGCGAGAAGGTTTGACGAAAATTGTCCATTACATCCTACTGGTAATGTACCAATACTTGTATGAACCAATGATCCGCATGTTTTTGTATCCACAAGATTCAAAAATATCAATCGTACATCACTGAGTGTTGATGTAGAGGTTATAGATGGATCGTTCATTGTCTGAACCTGTAATGGGAATATATTATATTCGTTAAAATAGGACGATTTATTATCCCATGCAACTGCTATAACTTCCATACGAACAAAATCATTATTTACACTGTCAATCGTACAAATATTGGTCTTCATTCAGTAGAAATTAAGTCCATTTGAGGACAATTGCTGTCATTCAAATCCTGATTGACAAGTTTGTTTTCAGAGAGCTTTATCAGGATTAATACCATTTAAAACATTAGAATAATAATTACGCTCAGGAATAGAACTATAGGTTTGTCCTCATAATGGAGTCAGATGTACAACACCACAACTTAAAAATGTTCCATCGATGGCATGATTTGTATAAATAACAAATTCTCGAAATCGTTTATTAGAATTTTTTACACTATCCATAGCCCAAGGAGTTCCATAAGAAACAGCTCCAGAATCTACGACAGGATAACTAAAATTGGATCGTTGTCCCGCGCCAGCGACTTGACTCACCACAAAATCACTCCCGGTAATTATAGGAGCAATGAGAGTTTTTCGTGCAAAAAATTGTATTGGAATATTTACACCATTAGAAGACGTTCCAAAAGCATTCTGTTGGAAATCCTGATATGTACTAAAATTAAGCCAAGATCCTGTAATCGGATCCTTAATATTGGCTAAATCTTTTTGTCATTTCAATGAAGTGTTATTTGACCAACGAGTATCATTTTTAAATTCTTTATTGAGAAGCCTAAAACACTCATCTTCTTCTGCAGCAAAAAGTACGTTACTATGAGTAAGTAATAATAATCAAAAAAACACACAAAGAATCAAATTTTTGAGAGACATAAAAGAGCTAATGTAATAAAATAAGATTACCAATTTTCATATTAATGTGAATGTCTAACTGGTGCTGGTATAACAACTGTTTTATTTGATGTACTCGATGTGACCGCCAAAGCTATAGGAGTAGGGCTGATTGTCAGATTTACACGAGCAACACTATAAGAAGTCGGAGCTGGATAATTAACAGACGTGTTCACATTGTTAATATACGTATTATTTTGATTACTTAAATATGGCGTGATTAATGCGAAAGTACTTTGTATCAAAGAACTGTGTTTATCAGAAACATTCGTAGATGTTATCATGATAAAAAGATATGCTCCAATATAGATAAAAAATATTCCTAAAATAGCTCCAAGTCTCGGAAAAAATAATGATTTCATAATTCAAAAAGTAAAAAGATAAAAATAAGATTTTATTTACAAATAAGCTCGTTGCAACGATTATCAAAAACGAGATCTGGCTGTCCATATATATGAATAAGAATTGGAAGAAATGATATCAGAATCACCAGTAATGTCAAAAGAAATACTGTTGCCTTTTTCACTTGTCCGAAACAGTTTTCTTTTTCCCAATGCCATATAAGAGGAAGTATTAATGTATTTACAAAAAGAGAGCCAAGTAGTGCATAATTTTCATTGATAAAAAACTGAAGAATATAGAAGCTAAGAACGAGAGAAATAGCATAAAGAAAACGACTTATTGATCTTTCTGGTACTGTTTTTGGATCCGATATCATAAAGAACATAAATATGAAAAATGGTATACCAAAGAATTGGAGTGCCGATGCGAGACTTTCTGAATAAGGAATAATAAAAAATAAAATAATATGAAGTACAAGAAATGGCAGAAGATAGTCAAGATAGTACCGAAATCAAAAAACTTTATTCACTCGAAAAGTGATCAGAAATCCGAAAAAAAATACTATACCAACAGCGAGTAGATATTTCCATGAAATAATTCCAGAATAATTCCCCCATTGAAATGCACTCGTCCAGGCATAAAAAGGGAAAAGTATAAGCGTTAAAAATACTCCCATATTTGACGGATTTAAAAAATGCCGTCATTTGAAAGTGAAAATATATTTCCCAACGATAGCGACAAATCCTGCGAAAAAGTAAATAACCAGTTCGTCTGTACGAAGAAAGAAGCTAATCCCGAATCCCGAATTTACTCCCGAAAATGGAAATGACCATTTCCCTGTTTTTATACGGATAAATAAAGCATCAAGTCCAATAACAGTCGAGAAAACAATCAACAATTTAGTATAATTAAAATAGAGAGAATAGTATTCTATACCAAGTATAAGTATACAAGAAAGAAAGAGTGTCTGATTTGTCTGAATATTATTCCGAAAAAAGAGCAATGCTTTCTCGTAGAAAGAAATGAATGTCATATTTTTAAACATATCTCATGATAAGGTGATAATATAAAAATATTCTTGTTCTATCCTTTCGCATCGACCCAATCTTTCCCGATATGGATATCTACCAAAAGTTTCAGAGCTCCTGGGAAGATACCCTCCATAATGGAACGAACTTGTTTTTCCATAAGTTCTTTTTCACTCTCGTGCACTTCGAGTACAAGTTCGTCGTGTACCTGTAATAGCATTCGGGATTTATACGATCCAGCCTTGAGAAAATGAGACAACTCTATCATAGCTAATTTTATCACGTCGGCACTGGTTCCTTGAATCGGCATATTAATTGCTTCTCGCTCTGCGCCAGAACGAATCATTTTATTACTATCTTTGACTCCTGGTACATATCGTCTGCGTCCATAGAAAGTTTCTATATATCCATTTTGCTTTGCCCCATCCAATACAGACTGGTAATACGCACGAACTCATGGATACATGGCATAAAATGCATCAATGTATTTTGTTGCCTCTGCAGGTGAAGTATTGATAACTTTTGAGAGACCAAAACCGGTGATTCCATAAATGACTCAGAAATTGACCGATTTCGCGATACGACGCAGTTCAGAAGTAATAACCGTATGTTCTCCAAAAAGAAATCGTGCGGTACGAGTATGGATATCCTCTCATTTGACAAATGTTTCTATGAGAGATTCATCTCACGAAAGACTTGCGAGAATGCGAAGTTCTACCTGAGAATAATCCGCAACAAGGAAAGAAAACTCTGAAGAACTCGGACAAAAACAAGATTTTATTTCATTTGCATACCCTTCTCCTGATGGGATATTTTGCAGATTTGGCGACTCAGAAGATATACGTCCCGTAGTAGTTCCGAGTTGATTATAGGTTGTATGGATACGTTTCGTGGATTTATCACCTTCAAAAGTCCCTCCACATAAGTTGATCGAAGTTTTTCCAGTGTCCGATATTGGAGGATAATATTTGCAATCTCGTACTTTTGTCCGATGAAAGAAAGTACTTCATTATCCACACTATATCCTGTCTTTATTTTCTTAGAAACAGGGATTCCGAGTTTTTCGAAGAGAATAACTTGCACTTGTTTTGCAGAATTTATATTGAATCGTTCTCCGACGAGATCATAAATCTCCAGCTCTTTATTTTTGGATTCTCGAATAATCTCTTCTCCAAGAGTGCGGAGTTTTTGTTCGTCAATATATATTCCTGTTCGTTCCATCTCAGAGAGAACCGAGAGAAGTTCTGACTCCATATCTATAACAGATTGAAGTTTTGAAGAATGAGCCTGTTCTGTGAGTGATTCTTGATAAGAAAAATACGCTCGCTCGATCACATATTGCTGTGTATTTTCAGAAACCTGATAATGGTGTTCAAAATCCATAAATGCAGCAAAATCCAGATTGCGATCTATCGGAGAAGTAAGGTTTTTGTAGTGACGAATATCAAGAAAGGACATAGTATTAAAGGGACCAGAGGATAGTAATGAGTGGCTAGTATATGTTCCAAATATATTTTTGCAATAAGATTTACAAAAAAAGAAGGAATACATCCTTAAATATCCAACCTCTTATAACCTATCTTCTGACAATTATTCCCTATCTTCTTCTATAATCCCCACTTTGTCTTATTTGCCATACCCATACCGAAAATTCCAATTAATATTCATCCAAGTACGAAGAAAGTTCCATTAAATCCAACGATTGCTATAAGAAGTCCTCCGAGGATGAGTCCTACAACATTTGCCAGATTCAATACCATTTTGAGTGGTGCTGCCGAAGCATTGGAATCAATCTCTGTCAATTTGCGTTTGCCTGCATATACCTGATTATAGGCATCCGAAAATTCTCACTGTACCAATGGCATCGCTGCGGCATACCCGATACTATTCCCGATACCAAGAAGAAGGACAAGAAAGAACCCATTAAATATACCAAAACAAAACATCGATATCCCCGACAACAAGACACCAGTAAATATAACAGGAAATATTCCTATTTTCTTTGAAAGAGCAATGAGGGGAATCTGTGCACCAAAAGCTGGAATAGCAAGAACAGCGATAAATACATACCCAGTAAAGAGTTTTGTTTGTACGAGTATATTATCACTATTGCTCGAAATAATTTTATCGAGAAAATCAATGAGGAATGTAACAACGAATGTGTCCCAGAAACCAAAAAATACCACAATTAAAGCCATGAGAAGAAGTTTCTTATTAAATGGCTCCATTCAAAAAACTTCATAGAAAGATTTAAGATCCTCTTTTGTAGTTGCTATAACATCTTTCCAGTTAATATCTATACGAGATTGCATAGGTTTGAGAAAAATAATCTTCATACCCTTTGCAACCTCCATAAAATCTGCTTTCTGGACTTGTGAAATAGTGTATTGTTTCACAGATTCGATTGTTTCCTTCGGAGAAATGAGCTTGAGCTTCTTTATTTCATTAATGCTAAAATTGATAGCCATTTTGGAATTATCAAAATAAACAACAATAAATACTATGAATAGTACTATAAAGAATACGAGAATAGATACCGCTGTCAAAACACTAAAAGAAAGAATAACTCCCGATAAAATCAATCCCACCAAAGCTCCTACTCATGAAAATATATTATTTCTCGAAAGAAGATCGGCATATTCGGAAGGATCCGCGTTATTCATGATATATGAAAGAGAAGTAACATCGCTCATTTCTTTGATGATTCCATAGAGACAAACTGATACGAGAAGGAGAATAATATTGAGACTCGAACTAAAAAAACGGGCTATGAGAGAATCCCCGTTTGTGAGAGATATACTAGATCAGAAAATAAAATACAAGAATATGAGCGATACAACCAACATAAGAACCGCTGATATGATGAAGAGTTTCTTTGGGAGTATATATTTTTGAAGAACCCCTACAGGAATATCCACGAGAAATGCAATAAAATTCCCTATTCCGAGAAATATACCCACCAGCAAAGTAGATCCCAATTGTAATCCAAAGAAGAATACCAAAGTGAAATGAAAACACATCCACACAAAAGAGGATATAAATCCATAAGTGAAGAAATTTTTTCGTCTTGTTTCGTCAAAACTACTTTCTGTCGAAACGAAACTGACTTGAGATTTTTGTGTACTATTTTCCATAAAAATTTGGTACAAAAATATACTATAGACTTAATATAGCATATAATCTCATTTATTCCAAATTTCTGACTATAAAAATTGATACATACAAATACCCGCAGCGGTCGCAACATTGAGGGATTGTTTCTGTCCAAGCATGGGGATTTCTACACAATAATCTGCCATTTCTCTATATGCCTTCTGAACTCATTCTATCTCATTTCCGAGGATAAGACAGATATTTTCATGTTCCATACCGACAATATCCCGAAAATCGATACTTTCGAAAGTTTGTTCTAGGACGAATATTTTAAATCCTTGTAATCGAAGATTCTGGAGATATTCTAGCGGATTTTTATAGTATTCCCAAACTATGAAATTCTCAGCTCCAATAGCCGTTTTACTAATCTCCTTGCGTGGCGGAGTCGGAGTAAAACCCGTCAGAATAATCTTCTCAAAACCCGCACCATCACAGGTACGAAATAATGCCCCAACATTGAGGATAGAACGAATATTATCGAGGAGAAGGATTTTCATAAACTTTTATAATTGATCTTTGATACTTTCTAGAAGTTTCCGAATATTTTCTGGGATCTCTTTTGGCATTTTCCCTTCGATTATGACATACATATCCCCTGTTTCTCACCCATTTTGTCGCCCTTTTCATTTGATTCGGAATTTCATACCCGACTTCGTCCCAGCTGGAATAGTCAAAGTCAGATGTTTACTATATACCGTTTCTACATCCAATTTCGTCCCGAGAATGAGGTCAAAAATAGGAACTTCTACGGTTTTTATAACATCGAGTACTGGTTTCTCTGGTTCTGATTTTGGTGCATGAGTATGTTCATCGCGAGCAGATGATCTTCTCTTTTGTCATCCACCCATTCATCCACCGAAAATATCTCCGAGGTCAAAATCAAAATTTTGTGAATTTGATCTTCCTCCTCCGCCAAACTGCGAAAAAATATCTTCAAATCCACCAAAACCTTGTTGTCCACTAGTATGAGCTCCTCCAAATCCTGCTCACACAGAACCAAACGTATCATATTCTTTCCTTTTCTTTACGTCTCCGAGTAATTCATAAGCAGCACCAAGCTCTTTGAATTTTTCCTCTGCTTTTTTATCACCTTGATTTTTATCGGGATGATACTGCATCGCGAGCTTGCGATATGCTTTTTTTACTTCATCCTGAGTCGCTGATTTCGAAACTCCAAGAACGGAATATGGATCTTTATGTGCCATAGGAAAAGAATTTTAAAATTAAAATAATCTTATTTCTATACAATTTCCCATTTTTCAATACCTCACTCAATCATATAAAAAAGAGGATGGATGCAAAGCGGATGAGTATTTAATAGACAAATCCTATTTTCATCACGAATCATGAGTTTTCGTCTCAAATGTTCTTTTTCATACAAAATCTGTCCAAGTGTTACAGGAATTTTTATCAGAACATTGGTCTTTTCTATCTTGGAATCATCAAAATGGTATCCTCTTTTGATTGCTTCAGAAACTATCTCTGAGAGATAAAATCCTATTGCTTCAATCGGATTTTCACAAGAACGAAATCGAATAAGTTGTGGATGATTTTTATATCCTTTTGTACGATTTTGCAATACTTTCTGAGCTAAAAGACCTTCTCTCCAAACTGCGAGAAGTCATTGTCTATCGAGATAAGAGGGATGTAATGACCAAAGTCGCATAATATAATAAATTATTCATCGAAATACTTCTCATCAAAATAGTTATCAGTCCCGTCATCCGTTGGGTCATAAGTTTGCACTCTATGTCCAGCGTTTGCTTCTTCTTCCATTTCTTCTACATCTTCCAGTGTTATCTCTCAATCTTCATCTTCCAAATCAATTTCGTCATCGAGGAGAAGTTCATCTTCTTCCTCATCTTCGATAAATGAAGTAGTCATAATAGGGAAAATTAGAAATTAATACAAATTGATTATATCCAATGTGTGAAATACTCTAAACTTAAAATAAATATTATTTCGCTACGATTCCGTAGAGTTTATTTGGGACGAATATTTCTCGCACAATCGTCAATCCATCCAACCACTTGCTGATTTCTGGATCTTCCATAACTCGCGTTGCAACCTCTTCTCGTGCCACTCCATTGAGAAATATATGCGTTCCTCGGAGTTTTCCATTCACTTGAATAGCAATCGTTACTTCATCGTCGACAAGCATAAATTCATGATATTCTGGCCAAAAAGCGTTGAATACAGAAGTAGTCTTCCCGATCATATTCCAGAGCTCTTCTGATAAATGTGGAGCAAATGGATGGAGCATTATAGCGAAATTTTCCTTCCACTCCAGTTGATTTTCTATATCCCTCGGAAGTCCTTCATTAAGGAGAATCATAAGGGCAGAAATAGCGGTATTGAATTTGAATGCCTCAATATCTTCGCCAACTTTTTTGATCGTTTTATGGAGGAGTTTCATCGCCTTCATATCATCGCTTGCAAATCGAGGAATCTCGAAAATCGCTTGGGAACGCTCGAGAAAACGTCGTACTCCGACAATCGCGTCGGTATCCCACGGAGCAGCATCTCGGAAGTCCGAAAGAAAAAGTTCGTACATACGAAGTGCATCTGCTCCATGTTCTTTCACAACATCATCTGGATTTATAACATTTCCCCGAGATTTACTCATCTTTCCGCCATCTGGCCCCAAGATAAGTCCAACACCGATGAGGTCTTGAAATGGCTCAGTAAATGAAACCACGTCGATATCGAAAAGCACCTTGTGCCAGAATCTGGCATAGAGAAGATGAAGAACCGCATGTTCGGCACCACCGACATATTTGTCGACTTGTCCCCAGTACTCTATCATCTCAGGACTTGCGGGAGCATCAGGAAATCTTGGGTCCATAAATCGGAGATAGTACCAACAAGAACCTGCCCATTGTGGCATAGTATTCGTCTCGCGTTTTCCAGTCAAATTCTCAGCCAGTTGCACATTTACAAAATCTGGAACGAGAGAAAGTGGACTATTTCCATCCCCTGCTGGTTCGTAGTTCTGAACTTCTGGAAGTTCCAACGGAAGCTTGTAATCGCAGATAATCTTCCCGTAGAGTCCGTCGTAGATTTTGGAAACGACTTTTCTACCAATCACCATTTCTCGAACTTTTCCATGACAGAGAGCTCATTTTACACACTCTCCTGCAACTTCATCTCGTTTGAGAATATAGGCAAGATTCGTATCCGTTGCCTCAGAAATACTGGAAATATGTGGAAGTTCTTTGATATCTTCCATCGCGAGATGAATAAGCGGAATCGGTTCCCCCCAATATCGCTGCCGACTAAAGAGCCAATCACGAAGTTTGTAATTGGTTTTCTTCTTTCCGAAGCCTTCAGATTCAGCTTTTTCGGCGAGCTTTCGGCGAGCTTCAGATGAAGGCAATCCTGTGAATTCGGCAGAATTAACAAGAACTCAATCATTCGTAAATGGAAGAGAATCTCCACCAGAAATAGACTCGATTACAGACAAATTCATCTTCTTCGCAAACTCAAAATCCCGATCATCATGTGCAGGTACTGCCATAACCGCTCCGGTTCAGTAAGATCCTAGCACGTAATCTCCAATCCAAACAGGAATCTGTTCTCCATTAAAAGGATTTACCACAAAAGACCCGGTAAATTCTCCAGTTTTTTCCTTCCCTTCATTGGTTCGTTCGAGGTCAGATTTCGCCTTAGAATCGGCGATATATTTCTCACATTTTTCCTTCTGTTCTGACGTAATCCAGTTAGCGACATCCGTATAATCGGCAGCAAGTACCACATAGGTCATTCCATAGACAGTGTCTATTCGGGTGGTGTATACAGAGAGTTCTTTCGAGTCGTCTCCGACTTTTTTCATACCGAACTCCACTCCTTCACTCTTCCCTATCCAGTTTCGTTGCATATCTTTGATACTCTCTGGCCAGTCGAGTGTATCGATATCCTGCAAAAGTCTCTCGGCATATTCGGTAATCTTCAATACCCACTGACGAATCTTTCGTCGCTCCACAGTCGACCCACACCGGTCGCACTTATTATCCCCGACCACTTCCTCATTCGCAAGTCCCGTCTTACAGCTCGGACAGTAATTTATCGGCAAATCTTGTTCGTACGCGAGTCCTCGCTCAAAAAGCTGGAGGAAAATCCACTGAGTTTGCTTCATATAATCCACATCGGTCGTGTTAATTTCACGACTCCAATCATAGGAAAGCCCGAGAGATTTCATCTGACGAGTATAGTTTGCTACATTTTTCGCCGTAGTAACCGCTGGATGTGTCCCGGTTTTTATAGCATAATTCTCCGCTGGCAAACCAAATGCATCCCAACCCGTTGGATGAAGTACATTAAATCCTCGAGTTTTACAAAATCGAGCATAGGCATCGGTCGCAGTATATATCTTCGCATGTCAGACATGAAGCCCTTCTCCAGACGGATACGGAAACATAGAAAGAACAAACTTTTTTGGTTTATTCCCCGCTTCGGTTGGCGAAAGAGTTCGGAAAGTATTGTTTTCTTCCCAGAACTTCTGCCATTTTGGTTCGGTGACTTTTGGATTGTACATAGTAAATATTAAGTGAGTGAATTATTCCTTTTTATCTTATAGAAATTCCTTCGTTTGTCCACTTTTTGTGGACCAAAAAATCCCTCAACTTTTGGTTGAGGGATTGAGAGATATAGAAATTTATAATTAAACAAGAATCTTAGTAAGAACCCATTGAACGATAGAGTTCGCAAGGAAGATAACAACGAGACCGATAGCAACTTGGATAAGGATAGTCTTTCCTTTCTTCACTTTGTCATCTTCTCCAGCAGCTGTCATGATAAGAAAACCTCCGTAAAGACCATAAGCAACAGCAAGGATACCAAGAAACATCATAGCATTTCCGATAAGATTCTGAATAGCTGAATCAGCTGTATTAGCAGTTCCTGAAATATTCTGACTTACATTACCACCTCCAAAATTGATAGCAGCAAAAGATTGCTCAAGAGTAGCAAGTGATGCAAGAGAGATAAAACCAACTGTTTTAAGAATATTCATATAATAAAAATTAATAGATAAATACGTAACGTCGTGCATTATATAGAAGCAATGCACAAAAGTCAAAAAAAAGAGTGACAAATCACTCTTTTCCCTTTTTTAGATAAGTTCTTCTTCATTTACTTCAGTTACCACAGGAGCAGTAACGAGAATCTTTGCTGGTGCAGGAGTTGTTGCACGAGGATTAAGAACATATGGAAGAAGTGCCATATAACGAGCTCGTTTAATTGCTTGAGCAAGTTTTCTCTGATTCTTGAGTGAAACCCCAGAATAGTATCGTGGAACGATTTTATTAAACTTCGTGATATATTGACGAAGAAAAGTAGTGTCTTTGTAATCGATTTCTTTTATACCAAGAGCCTCGATTGGACAGATAGTTTTAGCCATAAAATGGAATATTAGTAGTTAAAATAAAAAGTGTTTTTTCTTAAGAAATCTCCTGAAGAATGATAAAATTTGTATAAAAACTACTTGACTAAGTGAAGCGTACTAGGAAGTACGGTGAACGAGGAAAGTAAAGTTTGAATGCAAATTTTGCATTTTGCAGAGATTTTTTAAAATTTATCGTCTGCGAGATCATCAAAGTGTTCAAGTACTGAATCATCAATAGTTTCTTCATCTTCCGCGAAATCTTCTCGTTTATTAAGGAATATAAGATTAGCAACAACCACTTCTGTTTTATGAAGTTTCGTTCCATCTTCTTTATCGATAACACGAGTCTTGAGACGTCCTTCGATATATACCAATTTTCCCTTTACGAGAAATTGTTCGAGTCGTTCAGCGAGAGGTCCCCATGCTACACAGTTTGTATATTCTGCTTCGCTCTGATTTACTCCGGCAGCATCACGATAGTATCGATTGGTTGCAACGGTGAAAAGGGCTATTTTCTTATCTCCAACAGTAGATTTGATATATGGATCTTTAGTGACATTTCCAATAAGTATAACTTTATTGACGGTTCTCATAGATTTGAACACAAATAGGTAATAAAAATCAATAGTCATTCCGAATTTATTTCGGAATCTTCCATTCTTTTAATTAGAGGAAGATACTGAAACGAGTTCAGTATGACGAATCATCTTCTTGAAAAGAAAATTCATTTTCTCATCTATAAAATTATTTTGTTTCTTCAAGACGAACAAACATATTTCTCCAGATATCTTTCTTGAGATTAAATGCATTTGTTACAGCAAAGAAATCCCCTTTTTCAAGACCGAGAGTATAAAGAGCGTAATAACCAGTTTTAGAGTTATTAATCTTGTATGCAAGATCTTTTACCCCCATGATATCTTCTTTTTCAATAGTAGTACCAATAGTTTCAAGTTCGGCTTTAATCTCCCCGAGGAGTGTTGCTGCACCTGCATCTCCGAGTTCCGGATTGAGGATAAGCATAAGTTCATATTTTCTCATAGAGCTTATGGATTAAGTATCTTACTACAGAAACAGTAAGAAAGATATAAAATAAAAATGAATCTTATGACGCAAAATGAAGAAAGTCTTGAGGTACCATCTACCATTTCTCGAAAAAGTTCCGCTGGATTATAGGGGAAATGAGGGAAAATGCAAAAGATTTTCTCCATTTGCCTTTCTTTCCTTTTTTCATATTCTTTTTACATGCTTTTTACATAAAAAATATACCGTATATTTTTTATGAAGCAAATAGTATATTCGTTTCGATGTTCATATGGGCTTGATGAAATTTCGTCATAAATCTGCCTTCATATGAACAAGAAAAGAAAATATTATTTGTGAAATACCAAGTAATAACATCTCAAATTATGAAAATTCTCATCATCGAAGATAATCGCATTCTCGCGAAGAATATTCGGGAATATCTGACTCTCAAATCTTTCCAAGCAGATGTTGCTTTCGATGGCATTATGGGTAAAGAAAAGATTCTGAAAGAAAATTTTGATGTGATTATTTTGGATATAAATCTGCCCGGAAAAGACGGACTCACACTTTGTCGAGAACTTCGAGAAGAGGGAAATAATACACCCGTACTTTTCCTGACTTCCAGAAATACCTCCAAAGATGTTGTTACTGGACTCAATATCGGAGCGGATGATTATCTCGGAAAACCTTTTGATTTCGAGGAACTTATTTCGCGAATCCAAGCACTTAGCAGGAGGAATATCTCCAATAAAACCACGCTCATACATATTGGAAATATAACAATCGATACAACTAAACGGCTTGTCACCAAAGATTCCCAAACAATAGAACTCTCCACCAAAGAATTTGATCTCCTCCAGTATCTCGCTCAAAACCGAGGAATCCCAGTTGATCGCCAAGTGCTCCTCGAAAAAGTCTGGGGAGAATTCGATGCCTATATGTTCTCCCGAACCGTCGATGTCCACATAAGCACCCTACGAAAGAAGCTCTGAGAATCCATCATAGAAACCAAGAAATGATTTGGCTACGTTGTGAATTAAGAAAAACTTGCAGATATAACAAAATAAGACGATAATCTATGAAACGGGTTTTTAGGGGTAAGACTGTTTGAGTCTGATGAAAACAGAAAAAAGTTGCCACCCG
>JBAZVV010000011.1:0-3821 GCA_041660685.1 Candidatus Altimarinota bacterium
CAACTCGCCACCATCGATACTGCAGTTCCACTCGATAATTTCTCACTTACCGAGCATGTATTTGCAGAGCGCAATTTCCTAACAAACGAAGTAATCGCTTTTTTTACAAAATACGATTTCCGTTCACTCCTACCAAAAGAGCATGTAGAAACCAAAGATTTCTCCTCGCTCAAACTGAAACAAATTCCTATTCTTGGTGCGGGAGAAATAAGAAAATGTCTCGAACTTTTAGAGAAAAATCAGAAAATCAGTCTTGCAACCTATGGTGAAAGGTTCACTCTTACGGGTGGAACTCTCTATTTCTGAGGTGATGAAATCTACACTTTTGAGACAAGCATGGTTGATATGAAAGAACTTTTGAGAGAAATTCTTTCTGGGAAATATCAAGTAATCGGTTTCGATCTAAAAAAAGACCTCGAACGAATCGAGGCCTATTTGGAAGGAAATATAAATGAAGTAAAAATAGGGCAAATGGGGTTGTTTTAAGAATCTATATGTCCAATTTCGATGCATATCATCTTATATATCGAGCTGTAATTTTTGTTTTTTCTCAAGAGAGAATAAGTTTCATCCTCTCTTTTTTATCTCATATTTTCTTCTGAACAAGAATTTGAGAAAGAAGCTTAGATAGCTTCTCGGAAAGAGATAGATTCATAAAATCTGAATCATTTTTCAATCTACCAACCACAAGAACAAAAGATTCTATTTCACTCATATTTATCCGTTTATATATTTTTATCACTCATTCGTCCATCATATTAAGTTCTTGTAATCAGTGTAATATAATCCAACTTTTATCTTTTTTGGTTCCGAGAAGTTCTGGGGCAGAATAAACCAGATTTCTCGAAATCTCTTTATCTCAGACAAATTTGTCCAATATTCTCATTTTTGGTTGGATATTTTCTGTGATACTATAACCTAGGATAGTTGGAAGAGTTGTAATAAGTTTAATAGGATTCTCAAATCCAAGTTTTCTCAATTCTTCGAGTTTTGGTTGGATGTTTTCTGTGATACTGTAACCTAAGATAGATGGGGAACTGGTGATGAGTTTAATAGGATTGTCGAATCCGAGACGATAAAGTTCTGTAATTTTCTCGTGAACCCATTCTTTATGATACAAAGTCTTGTTATATCGCAAAAAAGTATTAACCGTTGTTTCTGAAAATCATAAACCAAGCAAATACTGCATACGATCTGATATTTCTTCTGTTATCATGGTACTACTTATTCATCTCTCTCATATCAAAAGAGTGTTCTTCTGGTAGCAATAATGACATATTCATATTTTATTTAAAGTTAATGTTTTTAAGATTCTCTATATTCAGACATTCTCATTGAATGAAATTACTCTAATAACTGAAATGCAGTGATAAATACTGACTGAGAGAGTTATTAGATTTAGATTGCTCCGTAATTGCACTTGCAGTATCGACCGTGGCACGGAAATTATATCCTCCAGATTGATAGATACTCAAGCTCAGATAACTATTGGAGATGTCTATACACTGCCCTTGTGCCAGATTCCCTCCGGTATTTCGCATAAGGGCATTATTATTCGTATTAATAAAGTCCATCGTCCAGTTCGTATTACTCGACATAGTAGTACCGATATTACATACTCGTGCTGTAAGAGTTCTCGCACTATCATTTGTAAATATGCGATCTACTATCAAATCTGGTAATTGTGTTTGAAGGGTTTCTAGGAAAAGGGATTGCGAAAGAGTGTTATTGGATTCATTACTTTCATCAACGGCATTATTTGCGTCAACTGTCACAGTGATGGGATAGCTTCCTGTGTAATTTATACCAAGTTCTGTTGAAGTAGTAAAAACTACCGTGCTCGTACATTGTCCTTGTGCCATCTGAAGGCTATTGTAAGAATTGGCAGTCATATTATTTACGGAAAAACTCGTTCGTATGGAAACCACATTTATCATATCACCACCCTGATTACAAATCTGTGCGATAATGTGTTTGTCTCCAGAATTTTGATATATCCTCTGTATAGTAAGATCTGGTTTATTGACAACAGTATTATTATAATAATTGGAATTGTAGGTATTATTACAATAATTATTGAGGTACGTACAAGAAGTATTGTTCGTATTCTGAGAATTATAATAGTTATTATTACAAATAATGTCTCCGACCGGACAAATATTATTACGATAATAAGTTACTGGAGACACATAACTATTGTTATTGCAGTAATTATTACTTACATTACAATATTGAGTATTATTATTGTTATAATAATTGGAATTATAGGTATAGTTACAGTAATTATTGGAAGCAGTACAAGAAGTATTGCTCGTATTTTGGTACTGTCTACTATTGTTAACAGAACTATAATAATTTGCATTACATACGGTATCACTTATAGCACAAGTATTTGGGATATTATTAGTACTATTATTGGAATAATAATTCGTATTATTCGTAGAACAATAATTATTGGATACATTACAATAAGTAGTATTTGCATTGGGATAATATGTCGTCGGCTGGACAATCTGCTGAACAACTGGGAGACTTTTGAAAGGATACGTAATGCTTATTGATTTCGATAAAATATTATTGGTTTTGTTTTTTTCATCTCTCCCGTTTTGAATAATTGCTCCAACAGCGATATTATATACTCAGGAAGTAGTAATACCAAGCTCATCGAGCGAAGCAGTCTTAAATTCATTACAATTATCGGTATCAAAAATTGCAGGTTCTATTATAGAAATAGTTCATCCGTTTGGTTTTCTGAGAGCGATAGTGATATTATTCTCTGTATTATCCAGAACTCCGCCAATATTACAAACTTTCACATAGACGAACTTTGTTTCCTGATGAATATCCGTCACTGCAATATCTGGTAGATACTTCGAAAGTATCTCAAAGGGAGAAGTAGCAAAAACGGCTACAGAAAGAATACTGGAGGTAAAAAGAAACAAAAAAATCTTAAGAGTAGTACGCATATACTTGACAATAAATTGTAATATCTTTTTATTATAGACTTTTTGAAAAAATAGCAAGAAAAGTTAAAAATAATCTCTATTGGGACTTATTTCACAGATATTATCAGTATAAAACGATACTTCTTTAAATATAGTATTCCCATAGATGCAAGAGAGGTCGAACAAGAAGGAATGTTTAAGGGAGTGTAGTAACTTCATCCCGTTGGAGTACATTTCATGATTACATTTTGCCCATTACAGAATAAAGCCTCTCGAAACATAATACAAGCCTGAGTATTATAACTCTATTATTGAGAGGCAGCTCAAACACAAAATATTCCTCCATTAGCTGATATAGGATTTGGTACAAGTTCTGATTGGTGACTATATTCATCTACTATTATGGCAACATAGTACATGTAAAAAATGTAGGTCAGGCTGGTATAAAACCTCACCAATTTATTATTGTTCATGTTGGACATCATGAAACTATTCATGTTCCCCAGTATGTCCATGTATATGGACAAGTAACTCCATTACCACAATTATTTATACAAAGACCAGAAGTATATGGTATACAATTACCCCCACCAGTTATTGGACAGCTACTTGTATTACAACTTTGACTCACTATAGGTTTTACACCTAAGCAATTCACATCAGTCATAGTTACTCAAGTAGTTGTTTGACAAACAACTGATCGGAATTGTAATCCTCATCCACATAAAGCACTACAACCTCCCCAACCACTCGATACCCAGATATTCTGAGAACAAAGTTGATTCGTGTTATTCCAATTATATCCTGGACTGCAACCAAATCCACAACTTCCTGCTCCATATGTCCAACTAGTAGTTGGTGCCCATGTACTTCCAT
>JBAZVV010000011.1:3831-22907 GCA_041660685.1 Candidatus Altimarinota bacterium
TGTCCATCATCCATTGATCGGACAAGCCTGAGTATTACAACTCTGTGATTGGGAAGCAGCTCAAACACAAGCTGATCCTCCATTGGCTGGTGCAGGATTCGTACAAGTTCTGGTTTGTGATTGCGTTCCACCACCACAGGCTGCACTACAAGCAGAGAAAGCAGAGAAAGCTGTCCATCATCCATTGATAATGAGAGCACAACTTCCTCCATTCCAATTATATCCTGGACTGCAACCAAATCCACAACTTCCTGCTCCATATGTCCAACTAGTAGTTGGTGCCCATGTACTTCCATTCCATGTTTGAGTATAAGTTGAAGGGGTAGATGTTGTAGCAGATGGAGGAATAGCACCTCAACAGGTAGTAGATTGAGTATTAGCTATACAACTTGATCCATTCCAGGTATAGTTCGTATTACAAGCAAACCCGCACACTCCTGCTCCATATACATAAGAAATATTTGGTGCCCAGACACCATTATTTAAGGCTTGCTCATAGCTTGTAGTATTGGTACTCGATGCACCCAGAGGGACAGAACCTCAACAATTAACAATTTGTGTTGGTATACTCAATAAAGTTACACAACTTACTCCATTCCATGTTTGTCCTGATGCGCATATTGGTGCACTTACAATTAATGCAGCCCCACTACTTATGAGAGTTTTATTGGCGAGAAAAGTGGCAGATCTTTTATCAAAAGTGACATTGTATTGCATAGAATGAAATCCGATGTTCATCCCAATTTGCACAGCAGTATCTATTCCAATATCTGCTCCACTAAAACTAATATTTCCACCAGGTGTATAGATGATATTAAAAGGATTCACAACGGAGCCAGTAGACGCGTCTTTATTAATATAATAAAAATTATTCAAATTATACCCAGACTCTCAGAAGAATGGACTTGTGAGAGAATCGCCAACTCCAATAATATCGGTACCAGAATAATAATTGGTAATAATAGCTCCACTCGAGAATACCATTTGAATACTTGTAGGATTTACTATATTCACTCCCATTTTTATACCTTTCCCACTGGTCATGGCAATATTATTTGAGTGCATTATAGAACTGACTTTTTCTACAAAACGATCTCGTTTCTCTGCATCCGTTTTTTTATTGAAATCAAAACTACTTACCATGACGCCAAGTATACCCATAATAGCGATAACCACCATAAGTTCTATGAGTGTGAAGCCTTTGTCGTTTTTTTTATTTTTTAGTGATTTATGAGGATATAGTGAGCTCATTAAAGTAATGAATAAGGAAGTATAGTGAGAAAGAAATTATTATTCACTTTTTTCTTTTTTCATAAAAAATTCACTCAGTGTCATTACTCAAAAGCCTGTTGCATCTTTTGGAAAATATCCAAATGAGGAAGTTCGATAAGCAGTTCCTGCGATATCCAGGTGTACAAGTTTGGAATCTTTGACAAAATGCGTCAGAAATGCAGCACCCATACTAGAACCTGCCTTATACCCAGAAGTGACATTTTTCACATCAGAAATCTCTCCTTTGGTTTTATCGATCATATCGGCATCAAGGGGGAGTTGCCAGAATCGTTCGTCTCAGACAGGATTTGCGAGAAGTTCCGCAATTATCTCTTGATTATTTCCTACAACGCCCGCATAATTTTGTCAAAGTGCATGAAGAACTGCTCCAGTGAGTGTTGCTACAGAAATAATAGTTTCTGGATGATACATAGCTTCTAGATACCCGAGAAGATCAGCAAGAACCAATCGTCCTTCTGCATCGGTATGTCAAATTTCTACTGTTTTTCCATTATACGCACGGATAATATCGAGTGGTTTCATAGCACTTCCTCCAAGGAGATTTTCTGTCAGTCCAATAGCCGCAACAATATTGGAACGGAGACTAGTTTTATTATCGAGCGATAATAATGTTCCAACAACCGTTACGGCACCAGCCATATCAGATTTCATATCGAGCATAGCATCGTCTGGCTTGATTTGAAGACCTCCCGCATCAAATGTCACTCATTTCCCCGCGAGTGCTAAGGTTGGGAGATTTTTATCGATAATTCGCTCAAAAACGAGAACACATGGATCTTTATCACTTCCAGAGCTTACCCCAAGAAGGAGATTAAAACCTTTTGTTTCCAGTTCTTTTTTCTCCATCAGTGTCACTTTGGTATTACGAAATGGAAGCTTCATAATCTGTTCCGCAAGTCTGCGAGGATATTTGAGAGATGCGGGCATATTTACCATATCACGAACCCAGTAGATGCAAGCAAGAAGGTCTATGCGATCAGCGATTTCTGTACGAATAATATCCGTTTGATTTTCGACAATAAGTGCAAGTTTTCGTGGATTTTTCTTGGTCAAAAATTGTTCAAACGCATAAGTAGTAAGTACGAGACAATCAAGAATCGATGACACGAGTTCCTTTTTGCTCGTATAAAAAGCAATATCCCCTTTTATCTTCCCGAGAGTTTCAGCGAGTTCTTTGGTATATGATTTCTTGTCGTGAATATACACAATATGAAGTTTTCTTGCGTGAAAAAATGGACAATATGTCGAAATAGTGAAACTCGATTTCTCTATTTCCTGGCTTTTGAGTGCTATCTCTGCCATAATATCTTCGGGAAGATGAATACGTTTAAAAAGATCCAAATTACTCAATTCTTCCACCTCGATGACGAAATTCTCAAGTGTATTATTTTCTGGATTATCCAAAATCTCAAGTGCAAAAGGAATAGTAATCATAATATGATATGTAAAAATATAAAACGTGTATGATTATAGAAAGAAAAGAATATTTTACAAATACAAGTATTCCTATAAAAAAGTTGATTTTGAAGAGGTTATACATATTATGGGTCGAATAATCCTTTTTCTAGAGCCTCTAGAGGAGTTTTATTTTAAAGAAAATTCCTCGTAGAAATCTCCTTAAAATCTTCTATTTATTTCCTTATCTTACAAAAATATGTTCTCTCGAAAAGCTATTATAAGTATAATATTTATAGGCGTCATTTCTCTCTCATTTCCCGTATTTGCCGACGATATTTCTGATATGAAAGGACTTATAAATGATACTATTACGAAACTCATTCAGAAATATGAAACACAAATACAAGCACTTCAAGAAGAAAATGCGGCACTCAAACAAGAAATACTGGCTCTCAAAGGAACTGGAACTACTACGGTTATTTCATCAGGAAATACAGTTCCTTCACCAGCTCTCGTTCCTAAAAATAACAATGCCAGTACAGGTATTACTATCACTTCCGCGATGACAAAATCCGATATTTATTCAGCTATTGTAGTAAAGATAAGTGGAGATTTAGGAAGTATTCTCAGAGAAAATAATCTTCCGGCATATTCCGCTATCGGACTCTTTGAATTCATCGAACCAAATGCTGTTTTCATCTCCTTGGATGACGGGAAAAACCCAGAATGAGTAACAGCATTCAAGACAAAGATTCTCTATACTTTCGATACTCATAGAACTCTGACAAAAATCGGATTATTCGATCTGGAGTATATTTCACAGAAATATCGAACCATTTCTGGAAGTAATCCATACGCAAAGTCTACGAGAACTCGCATAATCAATCCTACCTACAAAGGGAAACTTCTCGATCCCGTAAATACAAACAATCCTATAAATACATCAACACAAAATCCTCCAGTTTCCTCCACTCCTTCTATGACTGGAGAAGTAACATTTACTCAGATCAAGACTGCATACGATACTACGAAACTCCTTGATGCACTCAAACTTTCAAATATATATATCCTCAAAGACCCGAACAATATCGATGTACTTCGTATCCGTTATCGTAGTTATTACATCATCGGGAAATACGAAGAATCGCTCGCAGAGATCAAGAAAATAGAAACTCTTCAAGGTACTGCTTTTGAACGAACTATCGCCTGCGATGCTGCCGTTATAGGGAAGATTGCCAAGAAAACAGATGTAAGTTCCTATTATAGTACTATTTGCAAGAAACAATAGGAGTATTTCATTATTAACTATTTATATGAAAATTAATTTCTGAAAAGAATGTGCGAAATTAAGAAAGAAAAGAGAAACTTCTCTTAATACTTCCCCAATAAGAGAAAATGCATTAGGGATTCTTGATATGGATTATGAGGATCTTAGCGAGGTAAGTAGAAGAGTGGCAAATTGATTACCAGTTAAAATTAGTCCATATCTTCTTACTCATAGTGATTAGTTATTAAATCTAAAATATGACTCATATTCTCCTCATCGAAGACGATCCTGGGATTGTTACATCACTCTCACTCTATCTCAACAAAAGTGGTATTACTATGAGTGTAGCACAGGATGGAGAAGAGGCATTGACTCTTTTCTGAAGCTCCAAAGAAAAATTCGACCTCATTATCCTCGATTTGAATCTCCCAAAAAAAGATGGTTTTTCGGTATGTGAAGAGATAAGAAAAATGAGTATTGTTCCTATTATTATACTCTCTGCTCGCATCCATGAGGACGATAAAGTTCGAGCTCTAGAACTCGGAGCCGATGATTATATATCGAAACCATTCTCTCCAAGAGAACTCATTGCCCGCATCGGCACTATACTGAAGCGTCTTGGAAAGAAAACAGGAGAAGATGTCAAAGAATCTATTATCACTTTTGGTCCACTTTCGCTCAACAAAGGAGAATATATACTAAAAATCTCCGATAAAATCATTAAAACCACCAAGACAGAATTTCTCATACTCTCCTATCTGATCGACCACCGCGATCATATCGTGGAACGAGAAACACTTATGAAAGAGATCATCGGATACGATCACTATCTCTACGACCGCACTATCGATACTCATATGAAAAACCTCCGAAAGAAAATCGGAGATACTGTCATCATAGAAACTATTCGCTGAGTCGGATATAGAATCACGGAAAAGTAAAAAAATGGAGACGAATTCACATATCGTCTCTATTTTTCATAAAGCAATTCAAATATAGAAAAAATCTATAGGAATTTCTTATTTTTAATGAACTATACTTCCAGAAATACTTTCTGTAGATTCTGAACTCACAACATTAGAAACTGGATTTATTGGAACTATTCCATTATTAGTAATCCCAGTTGCTTCAGGGGTAGCAAGATTCTCAATGACTCTTGCATTCATCTCACCAGGAGGAAGTAATACTTCTGAGTTAATAGTCCCAGTTTTTTCGGTTGAAGTTGATCCTGTAGATGACTGAGAAGATAATGTAGTACAAGAAACAAGCATAAAAGATATTGCACCTAAAAATATAATAAATTTCATCATAGTGAAAAAACATAAAGAATAAATATTGGATCTGAAAAACAAAATGCCAATCTATGTAACATATATTATCGTGATAATAATGTGAATCCATTGGAATGCAAGAAAAAAGAAAAAAAAATTCCTAGGTACTTTTATATTTCCCTCGATGTCAACACTTTTTTGCTTGCATTCTGGAAAATATATGTATCCTATACGGACTATATTATTCTTTATCTTTTTTGAAACTATGTCGAAATATGAAAATAATGAAGAACAATCAAATGCTTGTTCTTCAGAAATAAAAAAAAGTTGTCATGGGAAATACATTATCATTCCCCTTCTTTTGATTTCTCTCGTTGCCAATCTTGGATCGCTTTATTTACTATCTATCAGAGGAATTGCCTCTACCAGTAATAGTCCTGAAAAGATAGCAAATGCTGTTATGGAGAAGTATTTGAGTAATGAATATAAAAAAGCAGGTAGTCAGGAAAGTTATGAACTTCTCGCAAAAGCCCAACAACTTCAGATGGAAGATCAGATTCCTCAAATCAAGCAATTTATCGCAAGTAAAGCTGGTGGAACTACCAATGTAACCAAAGGAACCGAAACTCCTGCGGTAACAAAAACTCTGACCCAAGATGAAATAACAGCGATTAAAAATAATGCGTATATTGAAGGAAACAAAGAAGCTCTTATGACTCTTGTAGAATACAGTGATCTTGAATGCCCATTCTGTATCCGACAATATAAGGAAGGAACTATCGAAAAAGTACGTCAGAAATTCGGAGACAAAGTTAATTCTATCTTTAAGAGTTTCCGTGGTGTACCACATGAGAATTCTGAAACAGAAGCAAATGCACTTCTCTGTGCAGGAGATATTGGTGGAACCAAGTCATATGTTGCATATTATAATGCGATTTTCACACGAACAAACGGGGGAAATGGTACTGGATTCTCCAAAGATGCACTTTTACCTCTTGCACAAGAACTGAAAATTAATTCTAAGAAATTCCAATCTTGTGTAGATTCCAAGGAAAATATCAAACGATTTGACGCAGAAACGGCCGAAGGAGCGAAACTAGGAGTACAAGGAACGCCAGGAACTGTTGTTATCAATAATCAAACAGGTGAATATGAATTGATTGCTGGAGCATATCCAGTAACAGAATTTGAACGAGTAATTAATAAACTTCTTGGTACAAAGTAATTGTAATATATAGAATTCATAAAAAAAGATACCATTCGGTATCTTTTTTTATGGCAAAATATTTTTTTTGAGTATGATATAAAAAGAATAATATTTATCTAACTTTCATTTTATGAAATTTTCCAATCCAAGATATGAAGATGAGGAAATTACATATGAAGATGTCTTTCTTTTTCAAAACTACTTTGATGGCAATTCTCGATTAGATGATACTTCTATAATCCCACAATCTCACCTTGGTACGAGCATTCCTATCGTAAGTGCCAACATGAATGCGGTAACTGGAAAGCGTCTTGCAGAGACCCTTGCTCGGTATGGAGGTTTGGGTATTCTTCCTCAAGATATGGATCTTTCTGTTATGAAACGTATCGTTGCTTCTATCAAACAAGCCCATATACAATTTGATACTCCTATCACAGTAACTCTCGAAAATACAGTTCGTGATGCACTAGGAATTCTCTATAAACGATCTCACTTATGTGTTATATGAGTGGATGATATGAATCGTCCAATAGGTATTTTCAAAGAAAAAGATCTTCTCGAAATTGATCAATTTACACGTCTTGGAGAACTGAGAAAGCCACCGCTCATAACCGCAAAAGAAAATATTTCCTGAGAAGATGCTTATAATTTGATGGAGCAAGAGGGTATTTCTAGTCTCCCTATCGTAAACGATGAATGAATACTTATCGGAATACTTACAAAAATGAATGTCATTCGATGAGGAATTTATAGTCCAAATCTTGGATCTGATCAAAAACTTGCTGTAGCAGTTGCATTGGGGATTAATCATTTTCAAGAAAAAGCCCGCGCTATGATAGATATGTGAGTCGATATTTTCGTTCTCGATACAGCTCATGGATATCAAAAAAAGATGATAGAAGCTATCAAAAGTTTCCGAAAGGAATTTGGATTACACCCCATACTCATCGCTGGAAACGTGATTACAGCAGAAGCTACTTCTGTTCTTATTCAGGCCTGAGCTAACGGAGTGAAGGTAGGAATAGGACCTGGAGCTATGTGTACTACTCGTATGAAAACAGGAGTATGACGTCCTCAATTTTCTGCGGTATATCATTGTTCAAAAGAAGCGAAAAAAATTGGAGGATTTGTTTGGGCCGATGGAGGTATACGAGAACCTCGGGATGTCTGTTTAGCACTGGCTGCGTGAGCGAGTCATGTTATGATAGGATCACTTTTTGCTGGAACGTATGAATCTACAGGAGATATCCGTTATGATACCAACGGTGCGATGTATAAAGAGAATTATGGTATGGCTTCAGGAAAAGCAGTAAACCTCCGAACCAATAACCTTTCTTCTTTTGAGCAAGCGAAACGAGCTCTCTTTCAGGAAGGAATCTCTACTTCTCGAATATATCTCAAAAAATGATTGGAATCAGTTGGAGATATTATCGATGAATGTATGACGGGTCTTCGGTCTTCTATGACCTATATTGGAGCAAGAAATCTCGAAGAATTTCACGAGAAAGCTCTCATTGGAGTGCAAACTAATGCCTGATTTCACGAGGGAACACCTCATGGGAAAGTGATACAATAAAATTATTCTTCATTTCGCATAACTTTTTTAATTCCATCATAGGAGAATCCTTTCATAGAAAGTTTCTGTACGATTTTTTGTCGCTCTTTTGTATCATGACTATCAAATTTCTTGGCAAGCTTTATATATTCCTCCTGAATAGACTCCATCTCATCAGGAATAATTTGATCTAAAAGCACAAGGATATTTTGTTTAAAATTTGGGTATTTTTGAGTAAGTGTCCCTATAATATATCTTCTCGATTTATTTTTCTGTATATAGGAAAGCACTTTCTGAGTAATAGTTTGCTCGTACATATTCCAAGACATAAAGCTCTCTGTATAAGTATCGAGAGTTGACAAAATAACCTCTTTTGCGAACTTCTTGGCTCGAAGCTTTTGTTCGATGTACGGACGGGTCTTACTCTGTTCTACATACATCCGAACGAGTCCATCCACTGTTCGTTCTTCGGATATATATGCGGACATTTCCTCCATAACTGCATTCACGATAATGGTATTATCTAGAGACTTTTTCATAAGTGTCTCTCGGAGTTTTTGAAGAGATGGAAGATACCGCATAGCGTACCATCCAGCATAGTTCATAAGTGATTCTTGTGTCCTTAAAATTTTCATCATAGAAGTGAATTTTATAAAAACTTGACTCTGTCGTATTTTCTATATAATGGGCGAGCAATTCTAAAAACCAGAGATGAGTTGTGAGAAATAAGTAAAATTACTATTCTCTATTCCCTGATAACTAGCAACTCATATACCATGCCAATGTAGCTCAGTGGTAGAGCACAGGATTCATACCCCTGCGGTCGGTAGTTCAATTCTACTCATTGGCACCAATTATGCAAATCGAGAAAAACTCTCTTCACTATCGAAGGGAGTTTTTATATCTCAAATGAGGAGAATTGAATCCGAGTGGTTCCGAAAATCGGAACGAGAAATGCCTAGAATGGCATTTCGAGAACGAGGAGAGCCGTCCTGCCGGCGGAGAGACAGGCAATTCTACTCATTGGCACCATTAAATCAATTTTACAAAAACTCTCTTTCTCACAAGAAAGAGAGTTTTTGTTTCTCCATATTGTTTTTAAGGTTCGCTTAGGATTTCCTCTTATAACTACTTGTGTAATATTTATTCCTGGAACGAGAATCCTATATCCGAACGTCTCCGAAAGATATATATTGAAATTATTTCTATTTTAGATACTAAACATATTATCTTATGGCAAGTTTATTAAATCCAGTACCGAATTGTACACGAAAAGAAGCACAAGAAGCATTAAAACATGCGCAACAATGACAAATGACAAGAGGATCAGACTATGAACATTTAAAACATCTTATTGATACAACTGCGGATAATGCTATTCATATAGTAGCAAATGAAAAGATTGTATAATTTCGTGTTTAAATTGATTTGAAATTAATAGAATTATATATATAGTATAGGTTAGCTATATACAATTATTATCTCTATCATGATAGAAGAAACACTACAACATATCCCTTTTGCCCATGAACTTCAAAATAATTTAGATATCTTTAATCTTGGTATCAATCGTAGCCCCGAGATATCAGAGAGAATAGCATATCTAGCCGCAAACATAGTAAGAGATCCAATAGTAAAAATTGCTATATTGCATCATGATAAAAAATCTCAAATATTAAAACCAGCTTGTGAAGCATAAAAAAATCTCCTCAAAAATTACACCACCACGATATTTTCCAATATCTCTCGGATAATTTGATCAACTTCTATATCTTGTCCGATCGCCTCAAAAGTTCGTCCTATGCGATGTCTGAGTACATCATAAATAATCGATTGAATATCCTCGGGAGTTACATAATCACGGCCATCAAAAACTGCCATAACTTTGGCGGTTTTTATGAGTGCGATCGATGCTCGAGGCGAGGCTCCGAAATCGATGTAATCTTCTCATTCTTTATATCCAAACTGTAGAGGATTTCGTGTTGCGAGGATGATATTTGCCACATATTCATAAATCTTCTCATCCACATGAACTTGTTCAGTTATGATTTGTTGAATACTCAAAATCTCTTCATGAGAAAGAATCTGATTTACCTCCAAAAGTTCACCAGAATTCATACGTTTCATGATTTCTATTTCTTCCGAACGAGTCGGATAATCTACGAGCGTTTTGAGAAGAAATCTATCAAGTTGTGCTTCAGGAAGTGGATAAGTCCCCTCTTGTTCTATGGGATTTTGTGTCGCAAGAACGATAAATGGAACAGGAAGTGGAAATGTCTCGCCGCCAATAGTCACTTGTCGTTCCTGCATCGCTTCTAGTAAGGCAGACTGTACCTTTGCTGGTGCACGATTTATCTCATCTGCGAGAAGGAAATTCGTAAAAATTGGTCCTTTGTTGGTATAAAATTTTGACTCTGACTGATTATATATTTGTCCGCCCGTCAAATCTCCCGGCAAAAGATCGGGAGTAAATTGTATACGTGCAGAATGGAGTCCTAGAGTCTGAGAAATAGTTTCTACGGTTAGCGTTTTTGCTAAACCAGGAACTCATTCTAGGAGAATATGTCCTCCGGAAAACAAAGCAATGAGGATATTGCGAATCAAAATATCCTGCCCGATAACTCGTTTCTGTGTTTCTATATAGATAGCCGAAACCCGAGCCTGAATATCTTCCAGAAAGATTTTTTTTGACATATTTTTTATGATTTTATAGTTAAAAAGATATGGGAAGTATAAGCGGAAATATCTTTTTTTCAAATATAAGCATATTTTTAGTTGCAATTTTTGGAAAAATAATAAACTCTCTTGTCTTAATTAGATTTAAAGTTAATTTATACTATCTCTATGGACGCAATAAAATCTTTCACACCGAATCCATCTCAACCTTCAAAATGGATCATTCCTTCGGAACTTTGAGGGCAATTTTCAGAAGAAAATTTACAAAAATATAATGGAAAATATGGAATATATTATCAATGAGATGATATGAATCGTACTATTGCTATTATGTCTTATTCTAGGGAAATATTTATACTACCTCAATGACAGAAAAAGATACATCAGATTTCATTGCCCGATAAAGAAAATCGAAGAATGGTATTATTTGAATCCCAATATCTCTTTCTTTTCGATGGAAATAACAATACATGGCACGACATAAAAATTCCTTTAAAAGAAGGCGCAGCTATGCAATTGTTGTCAGAAGGAAATGAAAATGGACGAACAGGTGTGAAATTTACCTCTGGACGATTTGGAATTTTTGATGCATCGAAAAATATATGGGAAGAACAGGAAGGGAAAACTTCTTTTTTCTCAGTTATCTGTGTTACTCGAGGAGAATCTGCTCATGCACTTACAAAACATTATAAAATAATAATAGATGGGACATTAGAACAGAAAGCTTCTATCTGAACTACTTCAATATATACTGCAACATTAAAACATCCATCTGTATCTCCTCCACCGATAATAAGCAGAGCACCTCTCGATATTGCAGCAATACTGACTGGAACTAAAAAATAATATTAAAAATATCCGTCTTTTGGACGGATATTTTTAATATTACATTGGCGGAGAGAGGGAGATTCGAACCCCCGATGATGGAAAACCACCATACTGGATTTCGAGTCCAGCGCGTTCAACCACTCTGCCATCTCTCCAAAAATAGCGAAAAGCTAGTATATGAGGAAATATTATTTTGCAAATCGAAACATATTTAAGGATTCTCATTACATCTTCACATCTATTTCTTCTATCACTTTAAGTATTTCTTCCACCGATTTATCCGTATAGGCTCCACCCGATTGGATATGTCCCCCGCCTCAAAAATATCGAGCAATACGAGAAACGTCGAATCCATCTCGTCGAGCCCGAAAACTGAGTTTAATATCACCCGAATCCGTTTCTTTTATGAGGAATGCAAAATCTGCACCATCCAAAGAGGAAAGTACCTCGTTTATCAATTGTGGACCAAGTTCTGTTTCCTTTATATTATATCGCTCGAAAACCTCTTGAGTGATAATTCCTCCGACAATTTTTCCTCACTTCAAAGAAATGAGATTTTCAAGAACATATCCGTACAACTGAAGATAATTCAACTTCTCACTTTTGTAGGAATAAAAAATAATTTTTTCATACTCTGCTTGAAGTGCGATAAGTTTACTGGTCACTTCAAAAGTATGAGGACGAATACTATTCTTGAAGCAATTCGTATCGCGGATGATTCCAAAAAGGAGCAATGTTGCTACTTGCACAGTAATTTTATTTTCATTTTTTTCCATTAAATCATACACGAGTTCACAAGTAGAACTCGATTTCGTATCGACGAGATTATAGGTTCCAAACATTTTATTCCCATTATGATGGTCGATATTCACAATCGGTGTGGTTTGGAAAATATCTGTGTACATTTCTGGATATTTCCCAACAAGAGAAAGTTCTCCACAATCACACACAAAAATCGCATCAAATTGCTTCCCCTCGATGGTTTTATGAACTTCTGCATGAATGTCCAAGAAATGAAAAAGGGGCGTAATAGGAAGTTCATTTATTACCTCCACATTTTTCCCGATACTCTTCAGATAAAAATACAAGGCCATACTCGATCCGTACGCATCGCCATCTACACTCTTGTGTCCCATTACGAGAAAATTCTGTCCTTTCTCGATAATGGTGAGGATTTTTCATATTTCTTGTTGCAATTCGTTCATTTTTGTGTATTTTAAGAGCAAATAATAGGAGATATTAATAATTTTTTCTTTCATGTCAACAATAAAATCCCCAAAGAAACTTACTCGCACTCGACGTCGAACAAAACTCGATAAAATCCTCGCGGGAGAAGTTCCACAAAAACAGAAAAATATCAGAGTTGAGCGCGATGCTGGTGCTTCTCCTCAAAAAAGAGCCAAAGATATTCCAGTAGTTGTGAAGAAAAAGAAAAAAACAGGAAAACCTCAGTATATTGTTCGAGATGATTATTTTTACGAAGCGAAACGTTTGGGATACCGGGCACGAAGCGCTTTTAAATTGCTTGATATTCAAGAAAAATACAACATCATCCGAACGGGTATGAAAGTTCTTGATATCGCAAGTGCTCCAGGAAGCTGGCTCCAAGTTCTCGTGAAAATGGTCGGACCAACCGGAGTTATTGCAGGAATAGATATTCAAAAAATCGAAGGATTTGGACACCAAAATATCCATATATTTCAGGGGGATGTATTTGTGACAGAACCTATTATTGAGTTTCTGAAATGACACGATATTGTACAAGTGGATTGTATAACTTCGGATATCGCTGCCCATACAACAGGTCAAACGGGGGTAGATCAATATCGAAGTGTTGAGCTCAATCTTGCGATTCTCGATATCGCCGATATATTCCTCCGAAAATGAGGAACTCTGGTTCTCAAGGTCTTTGTCGGAGAAGATGTCGATGACCTCATCGGACCGATAAAACAGAGATATACCGTACTCCACAAATGTAAACCCAAAGCCTGCCGAGAGCGAAGTTTCGAAGAGTACTTTGTGTGCCAAGGGAAGAAGGATTAAAAAATTTGACATATGTATTTTTTTAAAAATATATAAATATATTATCACATTATATACATAGTATGTCTCTTGAAACTATTGCTCGATTATTTTTAATTTCTGATATTAAAAATGCTATAAATGTTATATATAACGAAGAAGATTTGTGAGAAAAATATCGATTAAGGACAGTATTTATATTAGACTGAAGACTTTGCCGATTAGAACAATATTTTTACAAAGATCGAAATGATAGTCCTCAGAATATATTAGATGACAGAAGAAAATTAACACCATTCCAGATTAAAAGACTATTAAAAAACCATCTTTTTCAGTGAATATCAGATGATAAAAATATTGATTTTCTTTTAGATACTTACTATTCAATTCTTAACTGAAAAGGATTTATTTCAACTGAACTTAACTTCACATAAAAATCAATTAAAAAAAGATTCGTATGCAATTATGAATCTTTTTTTTGTTTCTTTCCTAGAAACTCTCTTATAATTAGGTTTTTCTTAAGGTAGGAAGCTACCATCCATTTATACATATTTTACTATTTAAATGTTTCATTCGATGAAATAGTTTTAGAATATTTTCGTCATATAATGATTCTTACTTTGTAACTTTCCTCTCTATGAAAGCTTATAAAAATATCGTTTTTGGAATACTTTCTCTCGGATATATATTCTCTCTCGCTCCTTCTGCCTATGCAGAAGTAATCGGAGATTCTCATACGGGTTTGGACAGGATTATTCAAGTGATTAATAGTGATGAATGACTCAAAAATAACAGGGAAAATAAGAATAATCCTGTAACGCAGAGCGATATGGATGTTGCGACAACCAATGCAAATTGGATGAATAAGATTATTATCTCTGCTATAAAAGCTACTGGAGTGGCAAATGATGGACTCATAAATACCGCCGATGCTCGAGATTTGAATGATTATATTTATAAAAAATATTATACTACTTGGAAAAATCTTCACGGACTCGATGACCCCAAGAATAAGATCGAAACAGGATATCATCGAATCCAAAACGATGGTGGAAATACTACTCTGTATGGTGAAAATGCTGTAAATACGGTATTTGACGGGATCTATCATCTCGGATATGAAAGCAGTGAAAGTAATAGTCTCTTGAATGAAAATGGAAATAATAATGCTACTTTTACAACCGTAGGGTTCTGGTTGAGTGATTTCCTCAAGGAAGAACTTGCAAATGGAAGTCTCAAATGACCAGCTGAAAAAAATATCGTATGAGTAACCAATACCGGACTTGATAAGGTTATAAATATCATAAAAGATGATTCAGGAGTAGCTCTGCAAGTTTCAACTAGTCATATACGAGATGCGGCAAATTCCGCAAATGAGATGAACAAGATTATTATCGATTCCATAAAAGCAACGGGGATTGCAAATGATGGAGAGATAAATACTGCCGATGCACGAGAACTTAATGATTATATTTTCAAAAATTATTACAATAAATGGATAGTACTCCATGGAGATGATAATCAAATCATTTCCCCAAATACTGGGAAGAAAATCAATGTAGAAACAGGATATCACCTCGTTCAGAATGATGGAGGAGTAACGCAGATGTTTGGGAAAAATGCCATAAATGCTATTTTTGATGATATCTATCATCTCGGATTTGCATCCAGTAAAAATAATCTCAAAAATGAAGATGGAAATGGAAATGCGAAATTTTCTTCTATCGGATTCTATCTCAATTATCTCCTCGAAAATGATCTCAAAAATGGAAGTCTCAAAAATGGAGCAATTCAGGAAATAAAAGGAACAACCAATACCGGTCTCGATCAGATTATAGAATATCTCAAGACGGATGTCGGACTCAGTCAAAGTGTCAAAACTTCCGATATGCTTGCCGGAGCCAGATATGCTGATGTTATGAATAAAATCCTCATAGAGGCATTCAAAAAAACGGGAGTAACCAATGATGGAAATATTTCAGAAACGGATATTCGAGAGATTAATCTCTTCATCACCAGAAATTATCTCCAAAAGTGGGCAAACTTCCACGGAGATGATGATAAAACTTGAGGAGAAACAGGATTTCATCTCATCCAAAATAATGGAGCTTCCAAACAGATGTTCGGAAAAAATGCTGTTAATACTGTATTTGACGGGATCTATCACCTCGGATTCCTCACTACCGATAAGAATCGACTGAAGAATGAGGATGGAAATGGAAATGCTTCATTTAAAGATGTAGCTCTCTGGCTCGATGGTTTGATGTGAGATGATATACGAGGCAATACCGCTATCAAAAATACCAGTTTTAAATGACTCGATGTAGCTTCTGGAGACTGGTATATGCTCTCAAATGGATTTAAGGGAGGGAATTTCTTAGCAAATGGAATTGCCATTCTGAGTGATAAAACCATAACAAATAATTCCAAGGTAAATATCACTATCAATGGAACTACGGATGGAAGTTATCAAAATGGTTTTATCGTCTTTGATTATATTTCTCCTGATGAATTTAAATATGTCTGAGCCAGAATAGGAGGAAAATATTGGGTCATAGGACAGTATAAAAATGGAAGATATGAAGATCTCGAAACATTCAAAGATACATTAGAAACCAATAAAAATTACGCATTATCCATAAGTATCATGGGGAATTCCGTGATTCTCAATGCAGATTCCATGGAAAAAGTTCGATATACTTTCACGAAGCCATTCAACGAGAAAATCTGACTCGCCGTAGAAAGATCTTCTATCGAATTTACCGATATAAAAATAGTGAATAATTAAAGAATATTCGTAGATAACGAAACAGAAAAATACTCCGCTCATTGAGCGGAGTATTTTTGTTATAAGATAATTAATTCTCCATCCTTCATACTCAATATTACTTTCATTCCATCCATGAGTTCCCCAGAGAGAATCTTGGTCGAAAGCGGATTTATGACCATTCGGGTAATGGCTCGTTTG
Organism: Candidatus Altimarinota bacterium; assembly: GCA_041660685.1. GTDB lineage: Bacteria > Patescibacteriota > Gracilibacteria > BD1-5 > UBA2023 > UBA1545. The sequence goes on from JBAZVV010000011.1 coordinate 20,317, forward strand.
AGCGGTCTTGCTCAAAATTCTCGGTCATATCCCGTCGCGATGATCTCAGTTTTCAGACTCTCATCATACGAAACAATGATATGTTTCTCTGCAAGCAAATGAGTTACGTCCTGCAAAAGAATATCGATAATACCAGAAAGTACCGATTCTGAGAGTGGGTTATATACCACAATATCATCGATTCGATTCAGAAATTCAGGACGGAAATGATTCTTCAATTCTCCCATGATATTTTTCGTAAGTTCTTTCTCGTCGCTGGTAGTTTCTATAAGTCGACTTCCCACATTGGAAGTCATAATGATGATGGTATTTTTGAAACTCACGGTTCGTCCTTTCCCATCGGTCAGTCGACCATCGTCCAATATCTGGAGAAATACATTAAATACATCAGTATGTGCTTTCTCTATTTCGTCGAAAAGTATAACAGAATAAGGTTTGCGACGAACCATCTCGGTCAATTGTCCACCTTCCTCATGTCCGATATATCCAGGGGGAGAACCGATGAGACGAGCAACCGTATGAGCTTCTCCGTACTCGCTCATATCGATGCGAATCATCGCATGTGGGTCGTTGAAAAGTTCTTCTGCAAGAGCTTTTGCTGTTTCGGTTTTTCCAACTCCCGTTGGTCCAAGGAAGAGAAAACTTCCAATCGGTTTTTCCGGATCACTGAGTCCTGCCTTATTACGAGCAATTGCTTCGGAAAGAAGTCTCAAAGCATTATCCTGACCCACAACATGAGATGAAAGTCGCTCAAAAAGATGGAGATATTTTTCACCTTCTCCTTCCATGAGTTTCCCAACGGGAATTCGTGTCCATTTTGCGATAATTTCCGCGATATCTTCTATATCCACTTTTTCTCGGAGAAAAGATTCACCTTTTTTCTGAATATCTGAAAGTTCTTGTTCTATGGAATCAATCTCTTTTTCCAACACGGGAATCTCTCCATAACGAATCCGTGCAACTCCTGCATAATCCGCATCCCGTTCAAGTTCTAGAGCATTATTTTTGAGAGATTCTATCTTTTCTTTATGGGTTTTTACTGAGATAATCAAATCTTTTTCTTGTTGCCACTTCGAAAGTTTGGTTCGAAATTCTTCTTGTTTTTCCGCAAGATTTTTCTCAAGTTCATTCATAATTTTCGGATCTTGTATCGCTTCCGTCTTAAGTGCTTCGCGTTCGATTTCGAGAGAACGAATCTCTTTTTCCAGTTTATCCAGTACAATCGGTTTGCTAGTAGAGCTCATTTTCACACTTGATGCCGCTTCATCGATAAGATCAATTGCTTTATCAGGGAGTTTACGATCAGGAATATATTTCACCGAGAGTTCCACTGCACTCGTGATGGCCCGATCCATAATCTTGATCCCATGAAATGCTTCGTATTTGTCTTTGATCCCACGAAGAATAGAAATCGCGTCTTCTATCGTTGGTTCATCCACCACAACTTGCTGAAATCGTCGCTCCAGTGCTTGGTCTTTCTCGATATATTTTCTGTATTCTGCAATCGTCGTTGCTCCGATAACTTTGATAGCTCCACGAGCGAGAGCTGGTTTCAAAAGATTCCCAGCATCAGCTCCTCATTCCTGATTTCCAGCCCCGACAATCGTATGTACTTCATCGATAAAGAGAATAATTCCACCGTCCGATTTTTCCACTTCTTTTAAAACTCCTTTCAATCGCTCCTCAAACTCTCCACGGTATTTTGCCCCGGCGATGAGAGCTCCGAGATCCAGAGTCAAAATTCGTTTATTTTTCAGTACATCTGGTACATCGCCCTCGACGATTTTGCGAGCAATCCCTTCGACGATAGCAGTTTTACCAACTCCTGGATCCCCTATGAGTATAGGATTATTTTTCGTTCGACGAGAGAGAATCTGAATCGTTCGATGAATTTCCTCTTCTCGTCCGATAACCGGATCAATCTTTCCTTTCTTGGCAAGTTCTACGAGATCAATTGTGTATTTTTTCAATGCTTCATAGAGATTCTCTGCATCATTGGAAGTTACTTTCTCACCTCCACGGAGACTTTCTACCTCTTTTTTATACATAGAAAATGTAATACTAAAAGCACCAAAAAGTTCTTTCAAACTTGCAGATTTTTCGATTAAAGAGAGGAAAAGATGTTCCTCAGTAATATAACTATCCTGCATCGTTTTTGCAAGAGTATCGGCGTATGTTATCACCGTATTCATCTCACTTGAGAGAGTAATCCCTGACTGTCCGCTGACTTTTGGGAGTTTTTCCAGTTGTTCCGTAATTCGTTTTGTAAATAACTCCAAATCCAACCCGATTCTTCCGAGAAGTTCCCGATTAATACTCTCGTTCGAGAGGAGAATAGATGAGAGAAGATGAATACTTTCTAAAGATGGATTTCATGTACTTATAGCCAAGTTTTGTGCTTCTTCAAGCCTCTTAGAAGCTGATATAGTATAGCGTTCGAGGTTCATATGCGTGAATATTATAAAATAAACTAGCACTTACAGTATATGAGTGCTAGTTTAAAAAGCAAGAAGAAATGAGAAAAACTTTTGATTTACAAAAAAAAAAAAACGATATACTTTCTTGGAATTTTTACTTTCTTTCTCTATTTT
>JBAZVV010000012.1:0-18501 GCA_041660685.1 Candidatus Altimarinota bacterium
CCGCGAATCATTGAATGGGTGCCTTGGATCATTGAGCTTCTTCTATAAGTGCGATAATATGTGCGAGTGCAGTTTCCGATCCTACTCCGGTTACTCGAAACTCGAAACTTCCGAGCTTATTAATAGTTCCCGTGAATACTTTTGAATCTCTAGATTTTTCGACGGGCATACTTTCTCCTGTCAGCATCGATTCATCAATACTCGAATGTCCTTCGATAATAATTCCATCGACAGGAATTTTATCTCCCGGTCGAATAATAACAATATCTCCTTGAACCACTTCTTCTACCGCGATATCGAGTGCATTTCCATTCCGTTTTACTCGTGCTGTTTTTGGTGCCATATCCATAAGTCGTTCGATCGCTTCGGAAGTTTTTCCTTTTGCTTTCGCCTCGAGATATTTTCCAAATGAAACAAACATAATCAAGAATGCAGCAACTTCGAAATAAATTCCGGGAATTTTCATACCATTGACTCCGTAAATAGAACCTGTTTGTATGAAATAAATTACATAGGAATAAATACTATATGCATAGGCGGTCAGTGTTCCGATAGCGATGAGTGAATACATATTTGCCGTCTTCATACGAAGTGCGGACCATGCTCCGGAATAGAATTCTTTCCCGAGAAAAAATATAACCGGAGTAGCAAGAATCCAAGAAATAAACGCCATATACGGCATAATGTATGCTTCATATTTTGGCAAAGATACGAAATCAAATATCATGAATATTGCCATGGGAAGTGAGAGAATCACGGCTGAAACGAATCGAGTTTTCCATATTTTGATTTCATTATTTCGCTTGGAATGTTCCGAATGATCTTTGCTCCCAGCGAGTATTTCTGATGATTGATATCCCGCATCAGAAATAGCTTTTTTAAGAATATCTGGCGTAATATTTGCAGGGTTATATTTGATTCTGGCTTTTTCTGAGGCAAAATTCACATTTGCATCAAAAACTCCTGGAACGTGCTTGAGAGATTTTTCGATAAGACCCGCGCAACTCGTACAGTGCATACCAGAAACTTCAAAAGTGGCGATAGAAGAAGTCTCATTTCCTATCTTGGGAATCTCTATTTTTTCTACAGGAATAACGGAAGTCTCTAAAATATCCTCCTTCTTGGAATTATTTATTGCATCAGTTCATTTTTCTTCTGATTCTAATATTGCCTCATATCCCGCATCGTGAATAATAGCATCGACTATTGCTTGAGCAGAAGTAGTTTCGTCAAATTCGACAGTAAGAGATTTCTTTTCAATATCAAATATCGTAATCGTAATCCCAGAAATATTTTTCAATGTCATACTAATCATCTTGGTACACGAGGTACAGTGAATAGTTGGGAGACTCATAATTGCTTTTATCATAGGTTATAAATAGTTATTGTTAAAAATCTTCTTTTATATGATGAATGGAATCATTTGCAGCCTTTTTAGAGAATGTATAAAAGATACCTGGCCGAATAAAGAGTTCTACCAAAGTAGAAAATATAATCCCTCCAAATATGACCGTAGCGAGCGGATTGAGGAACTCTTTTCCTGTAGCATCTCATGCTATAAGGAGAGGAATAAGTGCCAGCGATGCAGTCAGTGCAGTCATCATAACAGGTATAACCCTTTCTAATGATCCTCGTATTACCATCTTTTCGGACCACTCCATATTTTCTACCTTCATCAGATGAAGATAATGGGAGATAAGCATGATACCATTTCTGGATACTATTCCGATGAGAGATATGAATCCCACAAGATGCGCAGTAGATATAACATTTCCTGTTATTGTTACTGCAATCATACCTCCGAGAAATGCGGTCAAAACCCCGAGAAATATCTGTCAAACAAGCAGTATACTTTTGAAGTGCCAATAGAGTACTCCACTCACACAGAGAAGTACAAAAATCCCTATAATCAACAATCGTTGACTCGCTTCTTTTTGGTTTTTATAATCTCATTCATAAGAAACAAAGTATCCATCAGGCATCTGAATTTTATCGACACTCGATTTTATATCTTCTACGACCGATACCACATCTCGATCTTGCACAAATCCCATTATCACGATCCTTCTCTGAGCTCCATCATGACTAATGATATTCTGTCATTTTGTTTTTTGAATCGTGGAAAGTTGGTTCAATGTTACGGGTTTTTCATATCCTGTTGGGACGAGTGTATTTCCCAGTGTAGACATCTCCCCTCTCCAAGAGGGATCATATTTTACTATGACGGGATATCTCTCATTCCCATCCAAAACTTCTGTTGCTTGCATCCCCATAAATGACATCTCTAATTGTTCATTCATCATTCCTATATTCACTCCATTATAGAGCAAAGCGTCTCTATCTATAGATATCTCCAATTGAGGAACTTTCAATTCTTGTTCTACTTGTGCATTTATAACTCACTTGGTCATTTGCATCGCCATAAGTACATCCTGAGCTTGCTTTTGTAATACATCCAGATCCTTTCCATACAATTTAAGTACGATAGAAGCTCTTACTCAAGATATAAGCATCTGCAAACGATGGGTTATAGGCTGTCCGAGTGTAAATAAAACCTTTCATTTATAAGAATCATATACTGCTTGGATATTATTCTTAATATCATTTTTTTTGGCTATATCTGTATCGATCCATATTTCATACTCCGAACTATTTACTCATCCAGCATGTGCATCAGAATCCGCTCTTCCGATAGTTGCTGCAAATGATTTCACCCCCTTGATCTTGAGTATCTTAGCACTTACTTCTTTTACTATATTTCTCGTATACTCAAGTGTACTTCCTGTTGGAGTGTACATCATAGTAGTAAAAGTTGGTTCATTAAATGCAGGAAGTCCTTCTTTTCAGGCCTGCAAAAATAGAATGATAGTTATAATAATACTTGAAAGTGCCAAGATAAGTATTTTTTTGGGATGTTTCAGGCTCAATCTAATAGGAAATAGAGCCCAACTTTTCACTTTTTTTATAATAACTGTATCATCGACTTCAAAACCTATCGGTAGGTTTTTATCTTCTGTTGTATGTACTTTTTTACTTCTTTGTTCTATATATTTTGGTAAAAGGAAATAACAAAGCACTGGAACGATCGTGAGCGATACAAAGAGAGACGATATGAGTGATAATATGTAGGCAGTTCCGATAGGAGCGAGAAGTTTTCCATCTACGCCTGGGAGGAATAATAATGGCAAAAATACCACTACGACGAGAATAGTCGCATATACAATGGAATTACGCACTTCGGATGATGCTTCATAGATGACGGTGAGAGATTTTCTCTTCTGATCCAGTGAGAGGAGAGCATTTTCTCGCAATCGTCTGAAGACATTTTCTACATCGACTATCGCATCATCTACCAGTTCTCCTATTGCAACAACGAGTCCACCAAGTGTCATAACATTAATCCCCAATCCCATGAATTGGAATATGATAAATGTGATCAGAATAGAAATCGGTATCGCTGTTAAAGTAATGGCGGTCGTTCTAAAATTCATAAGAAACAGACTCAAAATAATTGCCACCATAATGGCAGAATCTCGGAGTGCTTCTTCGACATTGGAAAGCCCGCCATCTATGAACCACTGTTGTTTAAAGATATTTGGAGTCAAGACGGTATCTTGTGGCATATTTTTTTTCAATTCTTCAAAAGCTGCATCGATATTTTTAGTCAATTCCAGTGTATTCACATCAGGTTGTTTAATAATTCGAAGAATTACTCATGGTTTTCCAGAAATGAGCGCATCTCCTCTTCTATTCGGATCAGGAGCAAATATAACATCCGCAACATCTCCGACAGATATACTTTTAATATTGGCATACGATCAAACGGGAACTCCTCACATAGAAGGGGCTTGTCAAACGGAAACATTTTTTACCACTACCTTCTTTATATCACTTACGAGCTTCGTTCTTCCGATAATACGAATGGGTAATTCTTTCGATCATTCGACCAAAAATCCTCATCCTCTATTTTCATTGGAGTTCTTCACTGCCTCGAGCACTTGATCGATAGTTATACCATATTGGATAAGTCTTTCAGGTTTCACGAGTATTTGGTATTGCTTTGCTTCACCACCCATCACGAGGACATTGGCGATTCATGGAATAGTCAAGAGTCTCTGTCGAATAGTCCAATCTGCCATACTTCTGAGTTCCATAGGAGAGACTGTTCATTTTGGTGAAGATAATCCTCACCAAACAATCTCACCGAGAAGAGAAGTAGTAGGGCCAAGAGTAGTTTTGGTATTCTTTGGTAGATTGATTGATTGAAGTTTCTCTGTGATGATTTGTCGATTCCTATATACATCTGTTCACCAATCAAATTCTACATTAATAATACCAAGTCCGATGGAACTAACACTTCGAATCGAGAGGATTCATGGAGAACCATTGATTCAGCGCTCAATAGGAAATGTCACGAGATCTTCTATCTCTTCCGGACTGAGTCATTCTTTTTCTGCAAAAATCGTAACTGTTGGTCGATTGAGATCGGGCAACACATCCACGGGGAGTTTCGTAAGAGTCAAACCTCACCAGAACAGTAAAACTGCATATATCATGAGCATCAGAAATCGATTCTTTAGACAAAATTTAATGATTGTATTCAGCATATATTCAGTATTTAAGAATAAGTTTCAAGACACTACATTTTCATCCCTTTATGGGGATCTACTAACTCTTCCGGCTTAGAATCTCATTGAACTACTTCGATGAAATGATACTGTACGGGCATTCATTCTTCTATAATCTTTCACCCATTATCGACGATGACTTTGGTTCCTATTTTCAGACCCTCATTTACAAAAACCTGATCCCCATAAGTTCTGGAAGTTTGAATAATTTGCTTTTGAATCGTATCTTTCAAGACTTTCCATACATACATATTTCCTTGTTCATCCTGTTGTACTGTTTTTGTTGGGATACTCAATAATACATCACCAGTATTCATCACGCTTACACGAATACTGCTTCCAATAAGAATGCTTTCAGATTGGATTCCTTTTACTGTTGCCTCTATTATCACCCCTTTGGTGGTAGTATTGATAGCCGGAGCGATTCTCTGTACTATGGCAGTATATTTTTTCAGAGGCTCAATGGTTCGAAAAAATGAAATTTCTTGTCCCATCTTTATATGAGAAAATTCTGATTCTGGTACCTCAAATCGTACAAAAATATTTGCTTCATTCTTGGTCCCATCTTGTACTATATCAAATACTGGTGAACTCATCGCGATAGATTCACCTACATTTATATATCTTTTTGTGATTTTTCCAGAAAAAGGAGCTTTTATTTCGTTAGAAAACCCGGCAGATTCGAGTACAGAAAGTGCTTCCGTCGCTGCTTGATGGGATGTTTGAGCATCAATCATCATCTTTTCTCCTTCGGTTACCATACGATCAGCCTCTGCAAGAGATATAATTTTATCGGCACTTTCTGTTGTTACCATTTTCGCTGCATCATTTTCTGAAGAACTTTTCATATTACGAACATCGGCAAGCATTCGATCTTTTTCTGCCTTTGCCATCAGGAGTTCTTTTTCTGCTACTTCTTTTTCTGCTTTCAATCTTTCGAGCATCAGTGTTTCATTTGTATATTCAGAGGATGATACGGTTGTTTCTTTTGCAAGCATGCTCTTTTGTTCTTTATACATATTCAGAATCGTCAAAATTCCATCGCCCATTATTGGAGAACCCATGAGTGTTTCGAAAAGCATCTTTTTATCCGCCGTCAACATGACATCATCATATTCAGATGATGTAATAGTTGCATCAAGTACTTTTATCCCTTTATTCACAGTATCTGACACTTCTTGAGCTAAGACAAATGCCTCATCTTTATCGAGTGTATCTATGTTTTGATATTTCGCATGAAGTGAAGTCATAGCAATCGTGAAACTTGTTATAAGACTAGAGTTTCTCGCTCAAAAATAACTGTTTTTTAACACATTAGGATTATAGAGAGAAGAGGAGATACCATAGAAGACTTGAGTAAGTGCTGAATGAGCATTCTTGATAGTAGTCTTTACCGTCGTTCCACGTAAACCGAGCTTGTCTGATTCGAGTGCAACAGAAGCATCAGTTTTCTTCCTCATATTGAGGATGGATTGTTCTTGTGTTGAGATTTGTATATTCATAGATGCTAAACCGGCAGTAATCTTTGCGATTTTTGCATCTTGTTCGATAATAGTCTTGTCCACCTGATTTGCAGTGGATTCTATTACTCGGGTCTGTGTGAGATGAGCATTATCAAGTTTCATATCAGCCGCTTTCAATATATTTTCTCTTCGAGCTTTTGCTTCCTGGAGTGTCAGTTCTGCAGCTTTTACCATCCCATTACTCTTCGTTTTTTCCGCTTTTCGATCTGCGATCATATTTGCCAGATCAGGACTAAACTGTGCTGGGAGAAGTTTCGCTACCACTTGTCACTCTCTCACAGTACTGCCAACATCCACGAGAAATTTTTCGATGATTCCCCCTCTATATGAATATACTTTCCCGTTTTTTTCTGATAACACTTCTCAAAAATAGGTGGTATCTAAAGTAGTCCCACTACTTACTTGTGTAGGATTTATTACTCATACATTTATGAGCGTACTTTTCTCATCAGTTTTTTTCGTGGTAGTTATCATTCATCTGCTCTTTGAAGTATTATTCAAATAACTGTTTCCTGCGTATACAAGTGATGAGATGATAATAATAGCCAGGAATACTTTGAGTATTCCACTTGTTTTCATACAATTGAATTTTAAGATATATAAAGTGTATCTATTGCTCATTATCGAGTGCTACCACTCATGCTTTCTTTGGTACCATTCATCTGGTTTCCATTGTCCATGGCATGTATACTTTGAGTATTTCCATCTCACACTACCGTTTCTTCATCTACTGCTGTTGTTCCTGTCTGATTTAGTACTTTTTGTTCTGTAGAATCCTCATGGGTTGTACCGCTCATACTATTTCCGTCATCCATAGTGTGATTTGGAGAACTTATGGTCGAACAAGATGTAAAAAGAAATACAAGATTTACTGTCATTCCAATTATCAAAAGTGATTTTTTCATAAATAGTAAAATTAAAAAAATATTAAAAATAAATTAAATACTTTCTACTACTCGCTTCAACTTCTCTTCCACTGCCTTTGCGAGCTCTCCAAGATTGGGATTATCTACCATATTCATAGCGACACTGGGAAGAATAGCAGAAACTATTACCTTTCCTTCTTCTTTAAAAAGGATAACATTACAAGGAAGGAGAAGTCCGATCTCCTTCTCGGACTGAAGTGCCTCATAAGCAAATGGAGGATTACAGAATCCGAGTATAATATAATTGTCATATTCTACTCCGAGTTTCTTCTGTAGAGTGGCTTTCACATCGATTTCTGTCAATACTCCGAATCCTTCTTTCGCCATCGCTTCCTTTGTGGCGATAATAGCTTCCTGAAATGATATAGTTAGTATTTTTTTATATCCGTATTGCATAGTTAGTAAAATTTAAATAGTAAATATATACCATAACCTCTGGTATAGGTATATGATTTGTAAAAAAAATAATCACCAATTCTTCCTCCGTCTATTTTAATATGTAAAATAGACGGAGGAAGAGGTTTTACATCAAATCCTTCTTTATTTCATCAAACTCTTTCTTGGTAATTTCTCATTTTGCATAGCGTTTCTTGAGAAGATCTATAGGAGATTCTCCGGTGTGTCCAAGTTGTTTATGAGATGATGCCATCTCTCCTCGTACCAAGTATACAACCAATACAATAACGAGAATCCAGAAAATAATCATAAGAAGAGGTCATAAAAGAGTAGAGTGTCCGAATAGTCCATATCCATTATATCCATCCATCATATTTCCATATCGGGAATAATCCCCGTATCCATAGTATCCTTCCATCATAGTAAGAAAAATTAAGAGATAAGCTATCTATTCTTAGTATAGAGTATTTTCAATTTTTTCAAATCTTTATTCCACTATGACATCTCCATGAGGAACCCCCATGGCACAGACCAAAGGAAATCGTCAGGTTTCCGTAGGTTTGATATTAAATACTACCTTGGTACCAGCTCGAAGATACTGAATGTGTTCATCCAAGCCAGGAATGAGAATGGTACTCATACAGCCAGAAATAGTATCTTTCACATCTATCACGATTTTATAACTTCCTCCTTTTTTGACGTTGATATTTCCAGAAAGTCCCGAGCTCGTATAAGTGAGATTCAGAGTTTCTACTCCTGTAGTAGCACTTGAACTGGCGCTTACAGAAGTAGTCGGAGTTTCGATATCACCTCCATCACACGTTGCGGGAGTTCCATTAGAACCAACACTACAGGTAGATCCGGCTGTATTTTGAGTAAGTGCACCTCATTGAGGCGTTGCAACAAAACTCGTATCTTTGCTGAGTTCTATCTTCGCATCAGAAGTAATGATTATTTTTCCAGAATACATTCCCATACTGCAAGAGAATCCAATAGTTCCCGAAGCAGGAGAGATAAATTCTATGATATTTTCTCCGGGTTCTAATTGTTTGGTTATACCGAGCGATGGAACCATAAGTTGGCTCGCACAAGTATAGGGATTAGTAGCGTTTATAATCCACCGTGTATGCATATTTGGTTTGATAGAAAGCGTACTCGGAGTATATCCACTATCCGATTCTGTCATCCGAATTTCTTGCACCTCATCCGATACAACACCCGTTGTCGGAGTAATTTTCGCCAAACCTCCAAGATTCATAAGTGTGTATCCATTGGAGATGTTAAAGATTGCGAGAATCAAGACAAGAATTCCCGTAAACTTGAAGAACTTTTTTGCGATAGTTCCAGAAATATACGAGGTCAATCCACCTACTCCGAGAAGTCCTGGGGCAGTTCCGAGGGCAAATGCCATCAGAGTAAGCGAACCAATAGTGAAACTTCCGGTCGTAATCGCATATGCCTGCATGGCAAGAGTAAATCCACACGGGAGAAAGAATGTAAGTGCTCCGGTCGTCATAGCTACCATATGCTTGGAAGCACCATCCGATTTCCCCACACCGCTTCCGAGAAATTTTGGGAGAGTAATCGACACTTTGGAAAGTCTCGGAGAAAGATCTGAGAGATTGATACCGAGCAGGAGCATAATAAGTCCTGTCCCTACCGTAAGTGCTCCGATGGCAAATGGCGAAAGTGAGATAAAAGAACCAAATATTCCGAGCAATCCTCCAAGGATTCCAAAACCTGTAATACGCCCAATATTAAAATACAGATGTGGTTGAAATCGGTGCCATTTTGATGCACGCATATGTTCTTCATTCCATTTTGCACTCACACTGAGTATAAGTCCTCCGACCATAGCCATACAACTCGATACTCCCGCGGTAAGTCCGACGAGGAAAGCAACTCCGAGTGAAGGAGAAGAAAAATCTCCAAAACTCCCGAAAGAGAATCCGCTCATTTTCACGAAAATGTAGAGCATAAAAAGAACTGCTACGATGAGAATTGTTTCGATATACGTGTCAATTTCAGTATGAAACCAGGGAAGTTTCGCTTCTTTTCCGAGTTTATAACCATTCTCTTTTATAATCGATTCGATTGTTTTTTCATTTGGAATAACATCTGCGTAAGAAATAGTAACCGTTCCTTTTGATTGATCTGCGTGTACTTTTTCAACGCCTTTGATCTGTTGTATAGATCGTTCGAGAAGCAGTTCACAGGATTTGCAATGCATTCATGCAACATCCATACTGATTTTTTTCATATAATTTTTAAGGGGAATGAGTAAATGAAGAGATATCTTTCTTCGTGATTCAAAAATCATATTTCCTAATTTATATTTCGTATAATTCCATAGAGTCACAGATACAATGTATCCCTATATCATATTCTCCGTCTTGGTAATATTCTAAAATTCCTATCAATAATCTGGAAAATGAGAACGACGCATCCTACGAAGAAAAAAATGAAAATAACGAGTGGGATTTCTACTTTTTTTACACTCTCGATAAATTTAATTTCTGAAATTTCTATGAAACAGCTATTTGTTGTACTAACTCCACTGCTATCGCAAAAATCTCCACCTACAGAGTGGAGCACGGTACTCATGAGACTCTGAGTCGACATATCATTATTCATTACCATATCGAGCACATGAATAAAAGGCATTTGCATGATAATAACAAATGTTGTTAGAATGAGAGCAGAGAGAAATTTCCGCATATTATTTCTTGTGGGAGATATGAAATACATCCATCAATTCTTGTACAAATTGTTCTTTTTCTAGAGTATCTTCCGAGGTGAGTTTATGAGCTGCACAAGAATTGAGATGACTCTGGAGAATCAAATCTTTGGCACTTTTCATAAGTCCGAGAGAGGCATTAATTTGTTGCGCAATATCCATACAATATCGGTCATTTTCTACCATCTTTTCTATGGTTTCCAAGAGTCCACGAGTTTTCTTAAGATTAGTCAGAAGTTTTGATTTATACGGTTCGATCATAGTTTTTGAGAAAAGAAATATACCTTGGGGGGAGGTTATACTTTTTTCTAGGAAAGTCAAATTGTAAAATTTATTTCATTTTCACAAAACCCTATTCTCCAAAAAAATGATAAGTTTTTTGACTTTAGGACTCGAAAACATATACTCTTGCGTTATTACTACATAACAAAAATGGAAACAGACAATAAAATTGCCGGAAAGGTAGTTGTTTGTGTGTTCCTTTTCTTAATAATTATCCCCTTTTAAACTAATGACAGATAAGACTACTACGAGCTTCGATGACTACTATGCTCATATTCCTACTCCTCCCACTACAGAAGAGGATGCTTCCAAAAAGAAATGACTCAAACTGAAAGTAAAAGTCAAAAAAGTGGAAGAAACTCCCACAAAAGAAGAGACGATACATGTCTCAGAATGAGCACTTGCGAGTCCGACACAGAAACCAGTAGCAAAAATAAAAGAGAGAAAATCTACTGTTGCTATTATTTGGTCGCCCGAAGCAGCAAAAATAAAAGAAGTAGTGGTAGAAAAACCATCGATATCTGAAACTCCTGAGAGTCTACCAAAAGCTCCAACTCCTACTCCTTCCGTATTTACTCCACGAGACAATACCAAGAAAAAACCTTTTGTTCCTCGATATATATCTCATCAAAACGATAAACCAGCACCTGTTGCAAAACCAGCAACTCCTCCAACTCCTTTTGTATTTACTCCGAAATCCTCAGAAAGTTCTGGTGCACCAAAACGCGTTTTTGGGGAAAATAAACCAAAGGCAGGTTCTGGAAAATCTCCATTTTCCTATAGTAATGATAGACGTGGTGGAAAAAAAACCCTTAAAACTCGCGGATATGCTGAGGATGATGGAGGATTCCGTCGTTCAGGAAAAGCTTCGAGTATATTAGAGAAAAAAGAGAAAGAAATTGACGATATCAAACAGACTTTGACCGACAAAACGGGTCAGGAAATTACTATACCAGAAGTATTGACAGTAAAAGAATTCTCTGAAAAAATCGGAGTTCCCCTCGTGAAAATCATAACGGAGCTTATGAAAAATGGTATGATGGTAACGATTAATACAAAAATTGATTTTGATACTTGCTTCCTCATCGGAGAGATATTTAAAATCACCGTTACTAAAGAAATCAGTACCAAAGCAAGTGTTTCGAGTCTGATGGAAGGAAATATCGCAGAACTTCTAAAAAATGATGATGTATCCAAGATGATGACTCGTGCACCGATCGTTTCTGTCATGGGACACGTCGATCACGGGAAAACTTCCATTCTTGATTACATCCGTAATACCGAGATTACCAAGGGCGAAGCGGGAGGTATTACTCAGAAAATCGGAGCGTACCAAGTGGAGAAAAATGGAAAGAAGATTACATTTCTCGATACTCCCGGACACGAGGCATTTTCTATCATGCGTGCGCGCGGTGCAAAACTGACTGATCTTGCTGTGATTGTTATCGCTGGGGACGAAGGAATGAAACCACAGACTATTGAATCTATCAACCATGCAAAAGAAGCAAATGTTCCGATGATTATCGCTATCAATAAGATGGATAAACCAGGAGCTAATGTGGAACTCGTATACGGACAACTTTCTGAGCAATGACTCCAACCAGAGAAATGGGGTGGAGATACCGTCGTAGTTCCTGTTTCTGCTCATACTGGACTCGGGATCGATGATCTCCTCGATATGATTCTCCTCTCGACTGAGATGATGGAACTCAAAGCAACTATTGACCGACCAGCGATTGCGACCGTTATCGAATCGCATCTCGATGCAAAACTCGGACCTTTGGCAACCGTACTTGTAAATACTGGAACTATTAAGAAAGGAGATTATGTCGCGTGTGGATCTGCGAGTGGTCGTGTTCGATTCCTCCGAGATTTTAAAGGAAAGAATGTCGATAAAGCAGGACCATCTGTTCCAGTGCTTGTTTCCTGAATGTCCAAAACCGTTGGTGGTGGAGATATCCTCCAAGTCGTTCCAGATTCTCTCACTGCTGCGGCAAAAGCTCACGAATTCCAACTTGTGCAGAGTACCAAGAGTATCCATAACTTCGAAGGAGCATCGCTCGATCTCCTCCTGAATCGACTCAAGACTGGAGGACTCAAGCAATTGAAAGTGGTGTTAAAATGTGAATCCAATGGAAGTCTGGAAGCTCTCAAGAATGCTCTCTCTAAACTTTCAACAGGAGAAACTCGTGTAACATTCATCCACTCCGCTGTCGGAGATGTAAATGACTCAGATGTCGTCCTTGCGGGTACAAGTCAGGCTATCCTTATCGCCTATAATGTCGGAGTCGGAGTACGAGCCAAGAATACGCTTGCAAACTCCAAGATCGAGTTCATCGACAAAAAAGTTATCTATCATGTTCTCGATCGAGTAGAAGCAATCATCACGGGTATGGTCGACACTCGTTACGAGGATGTCGAACTCGGGGAAGCGAAGGTAAAAGCTATATTCTACAACGGAAAAGATAAGATGATTGTCGGACTCGAAGTGAAGTCTGGAAAGATTGAGAATCGATCAAAGATTCGTATTATCCGAGACGGAAAAAAGATTGCCAACGGAGAAGTTGCCAACCTCAAATCTGGACTTTTGGATGTGAATGAAATCGAGGCTGGAAATGACTGTGGTATCTCCTACAAAGGAGATGTGAAGCCAGAGATTGGGGATACTCTCGAAATGTATAAAACAGTCATCAAGAAATAAAGGGGAACTCTCGGGAAAAGCTCGTTCTAGAATATATGAAATTAAGTTTTAAAAATACCCATTCAAATTTGAATGGGTATTTTTTGCATTTTTGAAATTTTTATGATAAAATAGTAATATTCTTATATTTGTAATATACAAAGAATATATGGTTAATACTTTACGGGTTGATGAGGGCATAAATGCAACTCCTCCTTCTGATATTCATCCACAAGTTCAGAATTTAAACCCTAATGATGATCCAAATCTAGTTAATCTAAGAGATGCACAAGCATTGGCGGATGAAAAAAGAATATGAGCACTGCAGAAATATATTGCTGACTGAGGTGGAAGTCTCGGAAAAATGGCGAGGATAGGAAATTTCAAATCTATTATTCCTGATTCTATTGATGAAGTTTGACCAAGATTTGAATATTCAAAAGAAGATTCGAAAAAATATCTTGATGAATTAAATAAAAGACATCCTATAAAGCAGGTATTGTGAGAATATTATGATGTAATTGTATCTTGAAAGAAATCCTTATTTGATATGTCAGTGATTTGAAAAACGGAATTTGAAACAAAATTAACATCTTATATTGTAGCCTCTGCACAAGCATGAAAATGGATATCTATTCCATTTAAATATTGATTTCTCACCATGAAAGAATTAGCGAAAGAAGCGGATTGTACTGGCGGAAATAATAATCCATTTAATACAATAAAAGAATATGAACTGTTATGATTCTATGAAGAAATTATAAAACAATCAATTGCAGCAAAAATATTTAGACAACCCCAAGAATCAAGAGTCCATACTTTCCCCAAAGAACATTTAATACAAGATCTCATGAGAAGATTATGAACGAATCTTGAAAGTGATTGAGCACCTACTGAAAAATAAAATAAAAAGCAAACTTTCGTTTGCTTTTTATTTTACTCCACCATCTCTCCAATTCTCTCATTTAACTCCTCGATTCCCCGCTTACTTACAGCACTGATGAATTGTTTTTAAATCTCATTCATTCATTTTTTTATTTTAAAACAAGACATCTGTCATTCCGAGGGAACTTGAGGAATCTCTTTTAATCAAGTCATATGGAACAAAACTATCAAATCTTTCATATAGTTCCGATTTGGTGTTTTTTTGCATATTTAAGACTTATATGTTATTGTAAAGATACATTACTATATAACTATGCTTTATATGTCAACTACAGCAAATGCAGTGGGGGTATTAAGAGAAGGAGAAGGAGTAGAAGTAGGGAAAGGTTCAGTAGAAAATAATGTAGTGGGTGCGGAATTTTTACAAGGACTGGTTCGAGATAGAGCAGCTCAAGTCCAAAATGTTGAACAGCAAGTACAGAATGAATATATACAAAAGGCTCAGAAAGAAATAGAGGAGATAAAAGCGGAGATGGTTAAAATGGCTGGTTTAGGTAAAAAATCTTGTCAGATACGGTGGATGTCTTCTCGGGAGATTGGAAGACAAATACGGTGGACTCTTGAAAGTCGAGATTTTTGTACCACGGAAGAGGGTACTAAGCCGAAATACGTAAGGAGTTTTGATCCATTAAAAACTAAGGGGCTTTCATGAATTTCGGCTGAAGTGGTAAAATTATTTAGTGAATCTTTCCCTGGAGTCAAACTACAAGTTGTATGTCATGAGTATACCGATAAAGAAATACCAGATGCAGACCCAGTGATTTATACTTTATGGGCAGATTGGGAACAAAAGGTTTAATAGAGTGAACATATACTTTCTATAAAGTTCAAAAGACCATTTGTTGTACAACAAATGGTCTTTTTTTACCACACCATCTCTCCAATCCTTTCCTTCAGCTCCTCGATTCCCCGTTTACTCACCGCACCGATAGGTCATTCTTAAATCTCATTTATCACCTCATAATTCAGATTGGTATTTCCGACGAATGCAAACGCATCGACTATCTTTACTCATCACTCTTTCAGTTTTTTCGCGGTCTCATTAAGAGTCGAACCAGATCAGACAAAATCATCGATAAGGAGCACTTTCTTGTATTTTTCTACGAGAGGATCATCAACAAAAATCGTATTTTTTGCGTTCAGTATGCGTTGTTCTCGTGTTTTGAGAGTTTTCTGGGGAATAGCAATGGCGTTCGGATAGTATTTTACCATTTGGACAAAAGGAACTCCAAGAGGCGTAAGCTTATTTTTTAAAATCTTCAGGAACTGATTCTTTCGTTCTATACTCCAAGGGGTGATCGCGATAGCAGAATAGGATTCTTTTTGTATGAGACACTCGATTCTATAATACACTTCATCGATGCTTTCGAGAATAAGGGTCTTATTTTGTGATTGTTTTCCGTAAAAAGTCATCTCTGCGAGTTTTCCTCGCCCGAAGTCCATCCATTTATACTGGTCGGCGTAATAGACATTGTCTAGAAATACTTCGTCAAAGTCTTTTCAAAAAGCATCCCCTGCATCTATGAGTCAACAATTGTCATGTATCTTTTCGATATAGTGATGAATATTCAGATAGGATGTTATTTTTTCTTTTGGATCCAGATTCCTATCTTTGCACCATTTGAGTATTCCTGTGTATCATTTAAGAATCTTCCCATCAGCATCATACTTAAGAAATATTTCATCAAGGAGTTTCTTATCTGAGAAAGATATTTCAATTATTTCTGAATCTCATTTTTTCAATACTGTATTTTTGCCAGAATTTAGAGAGACGAGTATATATTTTGTTTTCGGTCAAATCCCAACTTTTTTAAGTTTTCATTGATTAACAAGCTCTTTCACATATTTGTGAACTATAACGGTACTTTTCCCGAGAATTTCTGCAATTTCAGAAACTCCGAGTGGATTTAAACCATCAAGAGTATCTAAGACATGCTTGAGAGAACTGAATTGAAATGCCATATTTTATAGATAAAGAACTAACTACTATAAACAGTTTAGTATGAAGTGTTTATAGTATATTATTTTTCATAAAAAAGCAATACTTTTACTTCACCATCTCTCCAATCCTTTCCTTCAGCTCCTCGATTCCCCGCTTACTTACAGCACTGATAAATATGGGATTCAGCTCCGCGAATTGCTCTTTCATCATGAGAATAGCAAGCTCGGACATATTATCGATTTTGTTGAATACATAGATTCTCGGTTGCTCGGCTCCGATGTTTGACAGGGTCGTGTCAACGATGTCGATTTTCTCCAGAATCTTCGGATCGCTCGCATCGATGACGTGGAGCAAGATATCCGCTTCGATGGAATCCTCAAGTGTCGAAGAAAAAGCCCGAATAAGTTCTGGGGGCAAATCTCGGATAAACCCAATAGTATCATTGATGAGGATTTCTTTTCCATAAGTGTATCTTGAGAACTCTGTTCCCTCTCCCTCTGGGAGAGGGTTAGGGTGAGGGCTAGATTGTTTAGGGTGAGGGCTGAGCCACATCTTCCCGACACTCGTTCCGAGCGTAGCAAAGAGTTTGTCTTCCGCGAGGACTCCTTTATGGGTGAGGGTATTCATAAGTGTCGATTTCCCCGCGTTCGTGTATCCAACAATTCCGACCGTTTTGAGGTCCTTTCGCTTGCGGGCTTTACGATGTTCGCTCCGGGTTTTAGAGTATCGTTCGAGTTTCTCGATTATTTTGAGTTCATGATCTCGGAGGTGGCGTTTCATAATCTCGGTATTGGTTTCTCCGAGTCCGCGCATGGCTCCAGACCCTCCTCAACCTTGACGGGAGAGTTCCATTCCCATCCCGAAAATACGTGGTCCCATGTGGCGGATGGAAGCGAGTTCGATCTGGAGCTTGGCCTCAGGAGAATGTGCATGCTGGTCAAATATTTTCAAAATCAGATCGATACGATCCCAGGCTTGAATCTTCGATTTGCGTTCCCGGAGAATTTCATTGATATTATAGATCTGTGCGGGCTTGAGGATATTCCCGATGATAATTCGCTCGGCTCCGAGTTCTTCTCCGACAGCGATCATCTCGTCGAGTTTCCCTGTGCCGACATAGGTCGTATAATCTGGCGTATCGCGCTTCTGGATACGCTTCACGACCACCGTATCACCATAAGTAGATACGAGCGATTCTAGCTCGGTCATGCGTGCTTCGAGGTCTTCGGTCTTGATGCTTCTCGGAGCGATATCGACGATGATGGTTTTCATAGTGAAAGATTTGAAATGAGAGAATTATTTGGTTGTGTTATAAAGTGAGAGGATTTCAGAGTCAGATAGTGCTCGATTATAGATTCGGACTTCATTCATAGATCAATTGAAAAATTGATTATATCATGGAGCACCCCAACCTATTGTTGTACTGGGACCAGATCAAGTTGGACATGGTCATATCTTTATTGTTGAGCTATCGTTTTTTCCATTTAAATAAGTTGTAATATTTAATTGATTATACCGCATACCAATTTGTATAGAAGTATTTGGAGAGATAATAGTATTTCCACCTCAATGAGTCCAAGATGTAAGAGAATTATAAATAGCACTTCATATATGCTGTATTCACAATTGGTAACTTCACCATCCTAAATAATAAGGTGCATTTTTTGCAACTATTGTCCCTATGTTCGTAGTTTTTGGCAAAATATTAGCAAGGATAGTTATTCCATTTGGTGCTGACAAACTTATATTATTTCCGACATCTATGTAATTACCTATTCCATCAAATCATGTACCTTGATTTTTTCATAAAAAATTTACTGCACAATTTATTACTGCACCAGAATTATAACAAGTTCCATGATTCCCATATCCACTAAAATCTTTCAACTTTGTACCATTGAGTGTTTCCATATCCCAATATCCTACTAGACTTGAATCATATTTCGATAGATTCTTTCCATCAGGATGAAATGTAGTAAAAGCCGTAATCAAAGACATTCCACTTCCATTCACCGTATTATTTTTTGAAAACACTACCAAATACCCAGTATTTGTTAGAACAACGTCCACTCCCGTTCCAGTTTCCTGTACCGGCTGATTCATCGTAGTTCCAGAGTTTCCAAGAAGTATACCAAGGGTATCTCATTGAGTTGTTGGGAATCTTTTAGAGTAGTCAGAAGTAGTAGATGCAAAGGTTTGTGGAATAATCTCAGAAACCCCCTTTATCCCCCTTATCAGGGGGAGATAAGAATATTCCTCCCCTGATAAGGGGAGGTTAGGAGGGGTTAATAAACTTACATTCCCTCCATCTTCCAAGAAACTCATAGCTTGCATCTTGGTTTGAGTTGCATTGGTAGAGTATGTGGTGTATATGGTAGAATCGAGAGGATCTATGGTTCCGTTTTGTGAAAGTTTAGCTATTGATGCTACTTGGTCTTTGGC
>JBAZVV010000013.1:0-17435 GCA_041660685.1 Candidatus Altimarinota bacterium
CCACCAGCATCGGTATATACCGTTCGTCATTCCGCGATGATAATAGGATTCGTACCATTGGTATCTGGCGTGATATATTGGTACGTGTTCATAGTGACGATTGCTTGCCCAGAGGCACGACCAAAGGAAGCAATATTATTACGTCCTACAAATCCTACATGAGCTGTATCCATAACCGTTTCAGTCGAAAGATCAGGAATGAGATCTACTTTATGAATAGCGGTTTTTGGGGAAATAGTCAGAGGATTTTCTCCAGCATTTATTCGGTCAAAACGATCGATATAATCATAGTATTCAAATCGAAATATATTATCCGAAACACGATTAGCTGGCTGGAACGAGAAGTTGATCTCATTCGATGCTACAAAAGTTTCCTCAAAATGATTCGGTGCAGCGAGTATTTTTGTAGTATTATTATCGGAAACAGTTGAGAGAAAATCTTGCCAAGCAACTACTTTTGGTGAATCAGAAATATGTGAAGAAGTCGGAGTTGAGAGAAGATTTTGTTTCAGATAGAGACTATTATCCATTCGATACACAATGTCATTATTTCCATTTTTATTTGCATCGATATATACGACTGATTCCTTCCCATCTACCAGATCGATGTAGTTAAAAAGTCGAGTCTGTTTATTGTTTTTATCCAGTATATAAATACCCTGATATTGGTAACTTGCCGTAATAGTAGATGAAGTATTGTTAGTGGCTGTTGGAGGAGTTGTACTGGTAGTCGTAGAAGTAGGATTCGGAGCATTAAGAGCAAGAAGTGAATTCGTACTTTCTGCATACGCAAGAGTATGGATGGAGTCATTTCTCTTGGTATCACGAGCAAAAGTAGTAAGATTCTCTTCTATTCCAGAAACCAGAGTCTTTCCAATATCTTGAATCTCTTGAATTTCCGTATCTTTTCCACCATTTTTGATTCGTTCCATACTTGGAATAATTTTGTCATTGGTAGCAAGAATCTTTTGTTTCATCTCATCTCCAAACCCATTATCTGTAGAAAGAGATAATGCTTTGATATTTTCTCCTCCGATTGATAAAATAGCTGGAGTAGTTTCCTGGGTCATCGTACCTGTTCGGAGAATCGTATCCATCTCGGTTTTAAGTTTTGTTGCTTCGGTTTTCTCACCTTTTATATAATCTTTCAGAAGTCGGAATTTTTCTGTATTCTGAGATTGCAAATCTTCTATGAATTTCGTTTCTGTATCGCCTTTATATGAAACTGCCTTTTGAAGCGTATCAGCAATTGCAA
Source organism: Candidatus Altimarinota bacterium (assembly GCA_041660685.1). Taxonomy (GTDB): domain Bacteria; phylum Patescibacteriota; class Gracilibacteria; order BD1-5; family UBA2023; genus UBA1545. The sequence continues at coordinate 1,256 of JBAZVV010000013.1, forward strand.
GAGCTTTTTGATCATGGAGTCCACGAATAGTTTGTATATTCTCGGTCAATATATCTTTGAGACCTTGTACGGTCACTTCTTCTCGAGAATGTTTCTCCATATATTGGTTGAGTGCCACAAAATTATGAAGCACGTCAAAAGAGAGTTTTCGGAGGAGGAATGCCATCGTTTCATCTTTTGTCGCTTTTCGTTTCCCTGTAGCAGGAATATACCCGCTTGGAGCACCAACGGGCACTTCTATATGATTTGGAACAGTATTCTGAAGATTGACATCTGGTACAACAATAGATCCAACCGTTGAGAGATCATTACTAAACTGATTGATCGGATTAAGCGTTGCTTTTGACATAGCAACGATGAAGTCCGTATCAAATTCGAGATTCACAAAACTTCCAACTTTAATAGCATCGATGAAAGAAAGTGGGAAATTTGGAAATTCCACATTGAGAAAATCGAGTCATGGCATAGTTCCTTGTCGTTCGGTAATCTGAGCGATCTGATCCCCTGCTCGCCATTCTGGCACAAATGGATTGATACGCATAATACAGAGAATCTTTGCAACAATCTTAAATATATCGAGCACTGCAGCAATACCTCCGAAGAGTTTCGGAATAGTTGGTGGTGGTGGGAGATCGGGAAGTTTCACATTTGGCAAACTTGGGAGATCGGGAAGATTTGGAAGTCCCGGAAGTCGTGGAAGAAGCGGAAGAAGCGGGATTCCTATACCGAGAGTTGGAACATTTGGCAACGAGAGTCGTGGAAGTGTCGGAAGAATGAGGGGTACAAAATTGAAATGATATTCGGGCATAAGGATACGTAGTCCCCCACGGATATTATGAAGATCCACCCAAATATCTGGCCATTTTGGAAACTGAATAATCGGAATCTGTGGAATAATCGCAGAAATCAGTTTCATCATAAAATGTTTCAAGTCATATCGTTCATTACGACACACGCTACATTCTGCCTCATATCCATAGAAAAGATCTACAATAAGTTGCCAAGATTTGAGAATGGCTTTGATCAAAATATATAGTTCTACCCAAGTACGGAAACGTTTTCCGTTATCACTAATCCATCCGCCCATCATAAATTCTATCGCTTCAACATTACAAAGCAATTGACTTGCGTATCGTTCTTTCCAAGTGAGGTACTTTTGAAGTTTTTCAGGAAATCTCTTGTATTCCTTCATAATATTGATATTTTCCTGGAGCGTTCCGATAAGACTCTCCGTTCGAACAATCACCTGACTATCCGCTCCCGTCGCCGTCCCGAGTTTTGCCCATTGTTCTTTTTTATTTGAAAGTTCTCCGCTCCACTGTTTCTGAGTCAATTCTGCACTTTTGATTCCTTTATCGATTTCCTCGATGGAAATAAGTGGTATGGCTATATCCACCATCTCCGTTTGAAGTTTTATGAGAGGAAGTTGCGACATAAATTCATAGGTCGCTTTCACTCAAGAAATATTTTTTCCAGCAGAATTAATAGTATTTTTATTCTCTGTTATAAAAGAATTATAATCAGTTTGTGTAGATTGAAGCGTACTATTAGTCGTTTGAGAATTAGATTGAAGAGATTTAAACTGGTCTTTATTATCAGTACCAGATGACAAGGCATTTGAGAATTTCTTTGGAAAATCTTTATAATCTCCTAGATTTGTATCAGTAAAATCTGGAAATATCACATAAAGGGTCGGAAGACTCGTAAGTTTATTTACTATTTCCTCCAGTTGCCTGGTTGCCCAATCCATCAGAAAATCTGGAAATGCTGCCACACGAGAGTTTTTAACCTTGATAATATTTCCAAAATCGAAACTGGTAATACCAGCAGGATCGAGAGAAACCTCAAAGTTCGATGCTCCGCCAGCACTCTGTCCGATACCAATCAATGGTCCAGCCGAGAGATTCGAAAGGGTCCCACGTGCCATGCTCGCACTGATTTCTGGAAGATACGCATTATCCCCAGCAACATACCCGATGATATTTCTTCTATCTTCGGGGAGAAGGATAGTATTATCTGTTCCTTTTATACATGCATTTGCATTAACCGAAGAATTATTGGTATTCATCCCGAGACCGAGATATCTGGCATTTCCATCAGTCCCATTATTTTTACAACTTGAGAGTGGTTGTGCTGCCACGATACAATTCCCACCTGGAATTAGTGGGGAAGCACCTTGTGGTGGTATTTTACCAACTTGTCAGGCATTTCCTCCAAAACAAGCTGCCATTCCAATCGCACCAGTAATAGTAGGGGTTATGTAGAGTCGGAAGAAATTTGCAGTACTTGAGGTACCGAGAACTCATCCTGCATTCGGAAGATTACTTCCACAAGTATTTTCATAACCAATCGGAGATAATGGCCATACTGCTGGAATTGCAATACACCCCCATGGACCATAAAGAGGAAATCCTGTCATCGCAGAAAATACAGGTATTCCGGTACTTGGAGTCATAGATCCAAGTGGAAATCCCATGATACTTGGTGCTGTTCCTGGTGCAAGAGGTGCCCAGTTCATAGGCATAGAGAAACATGATCCTCCTCAAAATCCACAACCGAGTCATTTCACGACATCATCGATTTGTCCATTAATCGCTTCGATATTTCCAGAAGTCAGACCTCCTATCTCTATACTATGATTACTTGCGTTATAAGCAACCACTTTTGAATTTTTTGGAACACTATTCGTAATAGCATTGGTTGCATACTGATTGAGTTGTGTATTGGCATAGTTTCTGAGAAGAGTTGGATCTCCTTTGTCACTTGCAATAAGAGCATCAATATAATCTGGGATACCATTTTTATTGAGATCGATGGCATTTTGTGCGAGCGAATCAGGGAGAATAGAATTATCCACAAATGTCTTAGTTCCTTTCTGATAACTTCGCGGATACGGTTGGATAGATCGCCACATCATCATCGTTCCACCACACATATTATTGGGTGACAGACTGATATCTCCATAGATATCATCTCCTGCTTCACCTTTTTCTAAAAGCCCAACAGTCATCTTTCCAAAGGCGGTAGGAGTAGCCGTTACGAGATACTGGATACGAATAACTTCGCCCGGAGCAATAGTTGCAAAATCAAACCCGTAGTCAAACTCCCCTGCGGTCAGATATTTGAGTGGATGTTGTTGTTCTGCTCCACTATTGCTCACTGTAGTATATACACCACTCTGCTCTGGGAAGAAAAGTTTTCGGTCATTGGAATCAAGATATACTGCGTCTTGAAAAGCTTTATTGGTAGTATTGGTCAGTATGATTTCGATTCGGATCTTATCACCTGTCTGCATCGTATCACGCACTTCATTCGTCATAATCTTGTAAGATTTTTCCACTTTTAATCCTTTTCCTTCCGCGAAAGGCGATCGAATAAATATCCGATTACTTCCCGCATTTGCTGTTGTCGATAAAGCACTGGTATCAAAATTCCCAGAACCTGCAAGACTGCCTGCTGTAGCAATCATTCGTGCTACTGCTGGGGTAATTTGTGAATTCTGAGTTACGGAAGCTGATCGATAATTGTATATATAATAAATCAAATTATCGACCAAACCTTGATTTACTCCACTTGCGGATGTACTGGTATTTACCCCCGTTGTATTGAGATTGGAAGTGAGTCCCGTGTAAGAGAAAGCTCCACCATCATTACGAACCGCGGTTGAAAGTCGTATTCCGAGCCCTGATTCTATCAATTTCTTGATGAAAATATGTTCTTCTTTTCCAGCAACGACACGAACAGTTCCATAGAGGATATTAAGTTCTCCACTATCATCGAGGATGACAATGTCAGATTTTCCATCGGCATCCATATCAAAAACTTCCAATTGCTGGACGAGTCCATGAATACTGTCTGCCGCACCGGTTTCACTCACAATAATAGGGTCGGTCCGTGTAAATTTTCAGAGTACATTATCGAGAATAATCGGTTTTCATTTTACATTTGTGAGTACAATATCGTCATACTTGTCACCGAAGAAATCCCCCACTCATTTACGTCATTTTCCACCATCCGAAACATAGGCGAGAAATCCCATGTCTTTGAAAGATCCACTGTAATTTATAAGAAGTTGTATCTTTCCACTTTCATAAAATATAACAAGGTCTGGAACCCCATCTCCATTTACATCGATTTTCTGATACGATTCAATCTGTTCTCCATTTCCACTCGAAATCTGTGTCCCGATAGTTTGATCGAAATTACTTGCTGTCACAACTTTTGGAAAATGAGAAACTGCATCTCCGAGTGTGATAGTCGAGAAAGTTTGGTACATTTTTGTCGCATTTCCTATAGTCGTCCCTGCAGAGGTTTCGAGAATCATACGATTCGCATTTTCCCATCCGATACCAGTCACTTTTGAGTACTGCTCCAATCCAATCGGTTGATTATTGGAAATATACGCAGAATCGATATTTCCAATCTCATTGGTACTCGGATTTTTGAATGCAAACATTACTCCTTGTGACCCTGCCGAGGAAACTCCAAGGTAAGTTTTGTACGAACTATATCGACTCGAAAGTGATTCGATAACCATCTGATCTTTGTTCGTTGCAAGTGCCGAAGGAAGTCATGCAGAAGATATAATATTCAGAGAGTCGGTTGCAAATTTGATACCAACATATCCGACTTGTGCACCATTGGAGAGAAGTTTGATACCAAGAAGATTCGAAGCGATAGTGTCATCGAGAGCAAATTCTATTCCAGGATATCGTTCCATTCGTCCATTTGGATGAATTCGAAGAAGTGGAATTTTGTTCGTAGAAAAAAGTGTTAATCCTCCATTTTCTGCAATAGTCGTATTTCCGTTAAAACCTTTCATAAGAACGGTTGTCTTAGGATCGATCGCACAATTGGAGATATCAGTTCCTGAACTCGTACACGGGATAAAGCTCGTGGTAGTAGGGTCTATATTAAGCCAAGTACGAGCAATATATTCTTTTCGATACGAATCATAGAATGCGATATAACTCTTGTCTCCATTATCAGAAATAGTAGATTGAAGAGATTGTGTATCATCTACTTTGCTCGAATATGTATATTTCCCTGCTGGAGTAAATCCAAATAATCCCGGATCTTTCCATGGATTATTAAGAAGAGTTGTTACCGCAAGTGATTTAGAATCATGATTAAAAAGTATCTCTCCTCCAAGATAAGATTGTTGTGTTAGATCTCCATAATTCCCCCCAAGAAGCACGCTATATTGTGCGTCATAACGCATCGTATCAAGCTTCGATTTATTGAAAAGATAGTATGTATCGAGAATAGTGACATTACTCGAAACCCCTGTCACCGTAACGGTTTGAGTAGATTTATCGGTAATAGTAAAACTATTCGTTTCCAGTCCCGGACTCACCGTTCCTACGATATAAGCCTTACCAGGAAGTGCGGTTGCACCGATATTAAAGTTCAAGATACCATCTACAAATGAAACTTCTGTTTGGGAAAGTGTTGTATATTTCTGTGATTCTGGAGGAATACTGATTGCAAGTTTATACCCAGTGGTATTGTATGCGATATTTCCATATCGATCATAGAGTGTCGCTCGAGTATTGTCGAGATTTCCTACTTTTGCCTCTATACGATCATCTACTTTAAGAAATCCAAAACTCATCGGAACATCTGGAAGAACTGTCACTATGTCCCCTTCTATCGTAGAAATACCAGGAATCTGAGCTTGTATATGGAGATTTTTTTCTGCTACAAAAGCAGGAGTCAAAAGTGTACCCGTATCAGAAAGTCCATTGGTGATATGGAGAAGTGGCGTACTAATAGTTCCAGAAAGTTTTGGGAAATCCAGAGAGATGATTCCATTATATCCGCTCAAAACTTGATTGTTTCTATCGAGAATTTTGACACGAACGATGTGTGGCTCTTTTCCTACAACAATCTGATTACGATTATCGACTTCGAGGGAAATCTTTGCAAAATCTATGGATCGAAGTGAGAGAGTATTAGAAGCAATATTGGCACTATCGATACGAAATGAGAGATTCATCGCATTACTTGGACTCGCATTCGTAACTTCAAAACTCGTATATCCTTGTACGATATTTTTGGAAGTAGTCCCTCCAAGATTTTTTCCAGTTGCATCGAGAAATGCTCATCCTCCAGAAATAGTTCCATCGAGTTTATAAGCCTCTCCTTGTGCAAGGTTCCCAAAAGAATCCAGTACTCGCACGAGGATAGTAGTCTTTTCTCCAGCTATGAAGATATTGGAAGCGGGAGTCACTTCTATCTTGGTAGGAAGTGCTGGAAGAACCGTTACGGTTGTAAATCCTTTAATCCCCTTTTGGTCGATGAATTCAAAACGGTATATTCCCGAAGTGGAAAGAAGGGTTTGATCCCGGAATAGATAGTCACTATTTACTACATTGATCGGACCTCGAATCAGTGCATTTGTAATATCATCATATACTCGAAGTGTATAGGGAAGATTCGTGGAAAGCACCACCTGATTCTGATTTGTTTTTGCAAGATTAAAGATAATACCATTGGAATTCCCTGCCTCAATAACAGAGCTTGTTACAAATGGAGCAATACCATTCTTTGTCTTACTTTGTACAGAAATTCGTTCAGATCGGACGGTAAAAGTTACAGGGAGAGATGTTTTGTTTACTACAGCATTTCCATACCGATCTTTCGTGAGAATATGTGCATCAAAGGTCACATCTATATCACTGTTTTTGGTAGAAAAAAGATAACTTGCTGTACCATTTTGTGCACGAATTTCCATTCGTTGAAAATTGATGTACGGCAGAATATTCTCGATATTAGAAAGATTCACATCCCCTGCTCGATCATAAATAACCTTGACTGGAGCAATACCATCCGGAGATGGAAGTGTGAGTTTTTTAATATCAAAAGAGACAATATTAAAGCTGTCAATCGTGATAATCTGTCCATTCTTGGTGAGTTCTGTATCGAGCGGAATTGTTTCTCCATATCCGAAAACTTTATCAGAATTACGAAACTTGAGTTCTCCACTTCCAATAATCTCATTTCCATCGAGAATCCCATTTCCATTGAGATCGAGAGTATTTGCTGGCGTCGCAAAAACACTTGGTACTGTATTGGTTGCTCCAATAGTTTTCCCACTCGTACCACCACAACTTCCTGCACTAATCGTCGGAGGAAGAATAGTTCCAATCCAACAGAAGATCGCTGGCAACCATTCAAAAAGAGGTACTCCTGTTGGTGGTCCACACTTAAATTGTGTCGCAGTATTTCCCACGTTGGCGATATTACTTCCATCGATAAGTCCATAGTAGTTATTTACTTGATCCATAATGGCTGCTACCGATGCTGGAATCGAAGATTTTGCTTCCGGATCAACTTTGAGATACATATTCTTCGCATCTCCAGGGGCTCCAAGGTAGGCAATTTCATAATCATTTTTCTGATTATTCGCAGTGATTTTTTGTTCACCATCGATATTGAGACTTCGCTCCAAAGTACTGGAATATTTAAGCGTTGCATTTCGCATATTATTCCAGATCACACTTTCAATAACAGCATTAAGAGCTTTTGGATCAGAACTCAAAATCTGATAGAGATCAAGATTTCCACCAAGTGCTGTAATTTCGGCAGTTTTAGAATCTAAGAGAGCTTTGATTTTCTGTCCCGCACTTGCATAATTTAACTCAGAACCACTTAATGTAATTCGAAAAAAGTTTGGATATGCGATTTTCTTGTAAGTAATATTTTTATCCAGATAATCCACATATCTCTCACGATCGGAAGCAAGTGATGGAGTTACGAGATTCCCGAGTTCTATTCCATATTCTTCATCGGTTGGAGATTTATGCTCCATGATATATCCAGACAATGTTTTGAAATTGTAATCTTTTTCATAGTTCACTACTTTTTTCCCCGTACAAAAACTTCCCGATTGCTTTACGATTGTTCCATCGAGTATGAGTTTAGAAATAGTACAATTTTCTGCTGGAAGAGTGTTCTTGTATGCATAATAATTCTTTGCCAAAGAAAGTGGTTGATGAGTTGTAATACAACTAAATTGGAGAGCCGAACCTTTTTCTGGTGGCCAATAAACCCAGTGTCCTGGTTTTGGTGAACTCACATATTCTCCATAGGGCTGAAGTAACATATTGCTATCCAGACAATCGGTGGGAGTTGCCACATGTAGAGGGGAAGTCACACTCAGTTCTTTGGAACCAGCGATATCATAAATCGGTTTTACAAAACCATTATATGTATGAGCTTTGAGAATGAGATCTCCAGATTGCATCTTAGTTTGATCAAGATTCAAAATGGAATTCCCTCACCAAAATGATTGCGTTGCGGGAGCACCACCTGGGAAACATCGCCCATTCGGCAAATCGGATTGCAAAATATCTGCATCCCCTTGAGCATTTTTGATGTTGTATCCATGATTAGATTCTACAGGAAGGGTGCTTCCACGAACAATCGTACATTGTTTCATATCGGTTATCGCAGTTGCTTCTTGTCCAAAGAAATAATTCTTATATACCATTGCTACATTAGTAGATGTGGCCGCAGTTGCACCACTTGCCACAGTAGTAGTTGTTGTAGAAATACTATAAGAAGTTGCGATCTTCAAAGGCTCTGCAAGAGTCGTTCTGAGAAGTGAATCTATTGCTCATTCTATAGCGGTGTTCGTATCTTTCAAAGTCATTCTCATGAAAAGATCTTTCTTCGCAATAACCACTGGAGCACTATCGGCTCGAACATTATTCGCATCACCGTATCGTCCCGTATTGTAAACATATCGGAGGACATCCCCCATATATTTCGCATTGAACACTTCAAAAAATTGTTTCACTGATTTTTCTATAATATCTTTCGTCGTGATATCAGGAGCCTTGGACATATCCATAGTCGAACCACTATAGGTATCAAGAATAGATTTGATTACTGGATCGGTTACTGTCGCACTATTGATGCCATAAAAACTCTGTGATGCATCATAGAGTTTTTTTGCGAGGTATTTATTGAAACGATTATAAGTAATATCCTCTATATTGTCGAGATACAGATTGTATGATTTCCAGAGATCAGGACTACTTGCTTCCTGATCATGGAATGTATCCATATAGAAAACTCGTGGTTCTGTTGGAGTATTCTCTGGAGAAAAAAGCCCTTGTTTGTTGTAAAAATCATGTGTCTTATTGAGAAAAAGTACCAGCTCATCGGTATTTTTAACTACATCGCCCGTGTTCGGTGAGATAACCGAATGCCAGATTTCTGGTTTTTCATTCGTCATCACGGAAGAAGTATAATCGTAACTATTCTTTGTTTGGTTATACACAAAACTCTTAGCGTCAAAATCTACATACGGGTAGATGCTCATAAAAGCCTTTCCATCCTTGTGTACTATAGGTAATGGTACTTCTCCAATGAGGATGGTTCCAACAAGTTTCGAGAGTCCTGCCCCATCTCCTTGATAAAAAAGTTTCTCATTGATAGAAGCGATCGCAAAAGGATTCGTCGTTTTAGAAATGGGAAATATAACCACTCGTGTATTCGGAAGATATGCCTGTACATCATTGGCGTACTGTAAAATCTTGGCTTTAAGTACTCCAGTATAGGTAATATCATCCACGATAAATGATACGATATCCGCACTGGTTTGTGCTTGTGCCTTGGTAGAACTCAGCATCGGCACTTCAAAAGTCTGGAGGAAAAGGAGAGAAAATATCAAAAAAGAAGAAAGCCATTTTTGAAGTCGTGAATAATTCATAGATTGGAGAGAATATTGATACGAGAGAAATTCCCTTCCATACTATCATATTTAGGGATTTTTGCAAAACATTTTATGGTGAAAAATGGGAGAAAACAGGGGATAAACTTTTGAATGCCAAATTTTCATTCGTAATCTTTTCATGCCTGCGTAAAATTCCAGATTGGAGCGATTATCCCGTTCTCCTCTCCTATGTTTTGCGCAGATAAGACTAAGAATGAAAGTTTGGCGACTTCGGATAATCACTCCACTTTGTTTTTCAAATCAAACACGAGCGATTATCTCACCGATAGTCGCTTTTTTAGTGTTTTTTGTTGTTTTGAAAGCAAACTTGATTTACAAAAAAAAAAACGATAATGGTTTTAGATTTATTTTGGTTTTATTTTACTTTCTTTTCTATTTTTTCATATGAAACAGTTCTTTAAGTGGATGGGGAAACATATAGCAGGAGCTTTGGTATTTTCATTGTTTTCTATATTGTTTATAGCAGGTCTTGTATATGCTCTGACATATCCGTCAGCTCCGCCAGTAGGAGAAGTGGCAGGGGGAAAGTTTATGCAGTATTTTAATAGTATCAAAGTAGCCTGTCCTGATGGACAGTATCTCAATGGATATGATGCGAATTTTGTGAAGCAGTGTAAAGCAGTTCCTGCGGGAGTTAATGGGGCGAATGGAAATAGTGGAACCCCTTCCCCCTATCTAATTTATAAATGTCCGGTTGCTGGTCCTCCTGTTACAAACTACAATAACTGTAACTGAACTTATCAATTTAATACTCCAAAATGTTACATTACCTATACCAATAATACGACAATATCCAATAATTGTACATATATTTGAACTCTTGCAATGCTACCATAGTAAGCTATTCCTATCAATCTCCATCCTCTTAGATTGTTTATATATAAAAATACACTCATTTCAAAAAAATCCCTCTCCAAACGAAGAGAGATTTTTTTGAAATATAGAAGAGAATTACGCTTCAATTCAGATAGAAGGTCCCATAGCATTACATATGTAGATACTATTGGTAACCAGCTCCACTCTTAAGTCCTGTTGGTTTTACATCACGAATAGTCTTAAGGAAGTATGCGATATTTTCTTAATAAGTGATCGTTCTCATTATAGGGTATTTCAGAAAAAATTATTTTTTTTGCAAAAAAATCAAAAACATAGTAGATTAATGACAGATAATGTTATTCTAGCCTATAATAAACACATGTATGGAAGGTATAAATCATCAGGAAAATATTCAAAAAAATATTTGAAGAAGTAATGAGGCCCAAAAATCGCAGGTAAATGCAATTCGGAAATATACTATTTTAGTAAATGGAATAGAAGAACAGGTTGCTACTTTAAATGAATTCAGAAAAGAAAATACTGGAATTATAGGAGATATAGGTGATTTTATTGGAGAAAAAACTGAAGCATATGGAACAGGAAAAGAAATATATGAGAGTCAGATGAAACAAACTCAAGAACGAGCAAAAATCCTTCATTCACAAATGCTCGCTGAGTTTAGTGGAAAAACTCTTTCCCTGACAGAAAAAGTAAGTACTGAAGCTCTTATTCAAAGACTTAAACAATTCACTTTAATGAACTGAGAAAAAGTAGTGCAAGAAGTAAGCTATAATGCAGTATTTAATGATATACAACATACAATCGCAACAGAGATTACTGAAGATGGAAAAGAAATTTTCAGAAGTATAATGGAACGCTATCATGGCTTTACTACTACGCAGAAAGTATTATTGATTAACAATATACTTGAACAATTATCAAAAGTTAGATTCTAAATTGAAATACAACAAACTCTATAGAGCATTTCTCTCACTAAAAAAATCTCTCTCCAAACGGAGAGAGATTTTTTGAAATATATGAGAGATTACGCTTCGATTCGGATAGAAGGTCCCATAGCGTTACATACATAGATACTGTTGATGTACCCAGCTCCACTCTTGAGTCCGGTTGGTTTTACATCACGAATAGTCTTGAGAAAGTATGCGATATTTTCTTCGAGTTTCTTTGGACCGAAAGAAAGTTTCCCCACAAGAGAGTGAACATTTCCTTGTTTGTCATTTTTGAATTCAAATTTACCAGCCATAACCTCTTTGATGATAGATTCAAGATTATCACCAACGGTACCAGTTTTTGGATTTGGCATAAGCCCCTTTGGTCCGAGAACCTTAGCGATTTTACCCATCTTACGCATCATAGCAGGAGTAGCGATAGCAACATCAAAATCGATTTTACCAGTCGCAACGATATCTACGAGATCATCTCCACCCGCAATTGTTGCTCCGAGAGCGAGGAGTTCTTTTTCGTTTCCAACATCAGTAAATGCTCCGATACGAACAGTCTTACCACTTCCATTTGGGAGAGTGATAGTCGAACGAATCATCTGATCAGAGTATTTTGGGTCGATATTCAAATTAAAGTGAATTTCTACAGTCGGGTCGAACTTCACAGTATTTGTTCGTTCAAGAAGTTCAACAGCTTCACCGATAGTATAAACTCGTTCTGTTTCCACAAGGGCAATAGCCTGATTGTACTTCTTTCCGTGCTTTTTCATAGAAAAAATAATTATAGAAAATAAATTGGTCCAAATGAAAGTTTATGAGCTTTCTCCCAATTTGTAATTTTGGACGCGCGAATTATATGGAAAAGATGGCAGAATGCAAATAAAAGTATCTTTTTATAAAATAGGAAAAATGCCTTTTCTTGCTTTTTCCGATTTTTCTCTATAATCAAGGTATTACTCAGTCATTCTATCGACTACTATCATCAAACTATGGCACCAAAAAAGAAAAAGAAATCACGATCTACTTGGAATTATGAACTTCGAAATACGATTATTGGGTGGGTATTACTCTTCCTCGGGGTACTCATCCTCGCTGGAGATACCACTTCAACGGTTGGTGCTCTTGTTACTTCCATAGGAACTACTATTTTCGGGACCGATTATCGTTTCATATTCGCTCCGATTATTACTATTCTCGGATTTTTGATTGTCATCAATAAACTCTCTTGGAATATGGTACGATTTATCGGACTTTTAATGTTCTGGATATCAGTTGTATCACTAGAAAATATATTCTTTTACCCCTATAATTCCGGACTTTTTGATTTTGGTGAATTTTTTGTATCTTTCCTCGGAAAGACTCCTGCTCTTGTTTTCCTCGTCGGTGGTTTTCTTGTCTCTCTTTATTTGACACTTCGAATTTCTTACCGAAAAATCTTTGGCACGATTCACCAGAATCTCCCATCGATGCCGTCTATTCAGAATGTCAAACAAACTATCAAAGACACGCACAAAACTATTCAAGAAGAACTCAAAGAAAATAAGAACGATAAATTCTATAAAGAAAAAGCGAAAGAATTGGAAGATCAGATCGAACTTCTGAAAAAATCTCGGAGCAATCCAGAGAAACCAATCAAAGAAGTTACAAAGCATATTCCTATAGAAAAGAAAGAGAATAAAGGAATCCTTGGTGGTCTTTTTGGTTCATCTGATGAATCTCAAAAAGAACCTATTTCTCAGGCAAAGCAACTGACAGTTGCGGATATTCCCAAAAAAGAAACTCCTAAACCTGATTTCGGAAAATGGGAATTCCCGAGTACTACCCTCCTAGATAACGTATCTCATGAGAATGTGATCGATGCAAAAGAAATCGAGCAAAAGTCTCTCGAGATTCAAAAAACCCTCCTCCACTTCAAAATCGATGTATCGATGATTGGTGAAAAAGTAGGACCAACGGTCGTACAATATCGTCTCAAACCAGCAGAATGAGTAAAACTTAATAGGATTGAAAATCTCAAAAAAGATCTCTCACTTGCGCTCAAAGCAAAATCCATCCGAATCCAAGCACCAATTCCTGGTGTTGGTCTCGTCGGTATAGAAGTACCGAACGATAAACGTGATATGGTCGGGATTCGTGAAGTTATCGAACATCCCAATTTCGTCAAACACAAATCCAATCTCGCCATGGCAGTCGGGAAAGATATCAATGGAGAATATGTTGTTGCCGATATGGGAAAAATGCCCCATCTCCTGATAGCAGGTCAGACAGGATCAGGAAAATCAGTCGGGATGAATGGATTTATAATCAGTCTTCTTTATAAGAATTCTCCTGATATGCTTCGTATGATTATGGTCGATCCGAAACGAGTCGAACTTGGTATCTACAATGGAATTCCTCACCTTCTTACTCCTGTTATCAACGATCCAGAAAAAGCCCTGAATGCCCTTAAATGGTCGGTGGCAGAAATGCTTCGTCGATATGACATTCTCCAAATTGCCCGAGCTCGAAATCTCGGTGAATACAATGAGAAAGTTTCCAAAAAAGACAAAATGCCTCATATCGTCATCATTATCGACGAGCTTGCAGATCTGATGATGAGCGGAAATAAAAAAGAAGTGGAAAATGCTATTGCTCGTATCGCTCAAATGGCTCGCGCCGTTGGTATGCACCTCATCGTTGCAACACAACGTCCATCAGTTGATATCATCACGGGGCTTATCAAGGCAAACATCCCAAGTCGTATGGCGTTTACTGTTGCCTCTCAAATTGATAGTCGAACCATTCTCGATGCTATCGGTGCTGAAGACCTCCTCGGATATGGAGATATGCTCTATTCTCCTGTTGGTTCCAGTGGTCCAGAACGTATCCAATGAGTGTATGTCAGTACCGAAGAAGTAGAGGCGGTAGTCAATCATATCAAACGAACTATTGATCCTGCGATGCTCGAGGATATCTACGATGCCTCTATAGTAGATGGAGATCGTGGTAATTTTGAGGGGAGTATGAGTGATGGAAGTAAATCATTTGACGAAGATCCAAAAATCGTCGAGGAAGCCATACAAGTAGTTCGTGCCGAATGAAAGGCTTCTACTTCCATGCTTCAGCGTCGTATGAAACTCTGATATGCTCGTGCAGCTCGAGTTATCGATATCCTCGAAGATATGGGAATCGTCGGACCCGCCGATGGAAGTAAACCAAGAGAAGTGTTATAATGGGATATAATATTATTCGTTTAAATTTGATTGAATAATATTATTTTTTAGATTAAAAAATTTATATTGGAATACATACACTTAAATTCTTTAAATTCTTTAAATATGAGTAAAAAAATAGTTTACTTATTAAAACATCAGGTCGATTGATTCACTCTTGTTGAACTCATAGTGGTTATTAGTATATTAGTCATCTTATGAATGATATCATTTTTCAATTATAATTGATATATATCAAGTTCTAGAAATGTAACAAGAATCAGTGATGTAGCTATAATCAAAAAGGCAATAGATATATTTCATCTTTCCACATCCATCTATCCAAATCCCAGTAATTCTAGAATAGTGACATTTAGTGGCGCTTGATTATGGACAGAATGAACCTTCGGGAAAGAAACATGTGTGTGAAAAATACAAATATCTTCACCGCCAAAAGATCCATTAACTATGAATGAATACACTTATTCATTAACTCTATTAAAAGATCAATATCAATTAGGATACGTGTTAGAAGATGATTTTCAATTTTCATACATCCCTCAGGCAGTTGCTTTTTGAAATAGCCTAAAAACAGAAATTATATGAGATTATAATGGTAAAGTTTTACATGTTTATACATGATCGACTGATTATATCTTGGCCGTTCCGAGTATTATTTCATCTGACAAGGCAGAAACAGATTATTTAAATTTAATAAATGAGAACAAGCTAACTTTTAAATGATTTAAAACACTCCCTAGTTCTTACGGAAGTATATCAGATGATTTTATATTTTGAAATAATCAGAACATAACCTTATATAGCTGAAAATTATCAGATTTATGAATCAATCAGACAGATAGATTATTATTTTATAAAAACTTAAGTGAAATTTATAATCAATCAATGATTGCTGAATTATCAGAGTATATAGATTATACACGATATTATATTGATGTATATAACCCTACTCCCTCTGCCATTGATTATGCTTGCAAAACAGTTAATGATCTATTAAAGATTAACTGTAAATATGGGGATAGTTTCGATGAAATAGCTCTATGAGTGGTTGAAACTGGGGCACTTTTACCGAATGGGAAAACAAATTATATAGGCCAATGGACCTTTTGAGATGTATTTTGAAGATGACAATCTATGGGAACATCTACCAAAGAAAGAAATAGTGGATGAATGATAGGTGGATTAAATAGATCTATCGGAACGAAATGGAAACAATTCACAAAGCCACAAAGTCCGAGTCTTTACCTATGAGGTTATGATATAAATGGTGATAGTAATGAAAATATTATTTACGGATATGGAGGAAAATTATTCTTATGAGATCCAAAAACAGGTTGAAATATTTGGGAAACAAAAGTCTTGGATATTAAGGCTATTTTATGAGTAGAGAGTATATTGCCAGATGGTTCTAAATCTATTATAGTTGCTCTTTCAACGGACTGGTA
>JBAZVV010000014.1:0-16758 GCA_041660685.1 Candidatus Altimarinota bacterium
TTTTTCCCCAATATTAGAAGTGAGGATGAAAATAGTGTTAGAGAAATCAGTTATTTGTGAATACTCTATTTTTTCTTCTTGCTCCTTTCCTGTCGGGAATCGAAATTCTCCTTTATCAAAAATTCCGAGAAAGTTCTGATGAATATTCGGATGCATTTTTTCTACTTCATCAATAAGGACAATACTGAAATGTTTCAATGTATCATTCTCAGAAATATGTTTATTCAGTGTACCAGCCTCTAATGCATGATTATATCCAGCATACACATTCGTATCACTTAATGGAGATGGTTTCCCATATCCAACAAAATTTACCGCTCAACCAAAAATATTACGCG
Organism: Candidatus Altimarinota bacterium; assembly: GCA_041660685.1. GTDB lineage: Bacteria > Patescibacteriota > Gracilibacteria > BD1-5 > UBA2023 > UBA1545. Next base: position 339 of record JBAZVV010000014.1, read on the forward strand.
AAGCATGATTATCTTGGAGATCTTCTCCACTGATCTTCACAAATGCCTTCGGATCATTGAAAAAATACTCTGCAAGTGCATGACAAGTTTCTGTCTTTCCCGTTCCTGATGGACCAGGAATATAAATAACTGCAAGTGGTCCTGTTCTCGGTGCTAAACTATACATCCGAGAAGCGATAATAGATGCAAGCCGATCTGTTGAGGTATTCTGTCCGATAACTTTTGACCGCAGAAAATCACGAAGTTCTACTTCAATAGAAAATTCAACTGATGTATCCAGTTGAATAGATTTTGTACCTAAACGAGGTACTGTATGATTATCACTCTCTAGTAGTTGCATAAAGTAAAGATTACTAAATAAAAACATTTAATACTTATAATTATATACGTCTATAAGTCAATAGTTTTTTGTGAAAATGCTTGTTCGAAGTATAAATAAACAAACTATTACAACTCAGATACCCACAATCTTGAAGAGTTAAAATATTTCGTTATCTATGAAATCAGAAACGGTTCAACTTTAAAAAAATCCCCGAGCAAGTTTGCTCGGGGATATGAAGATTGTTTCTCGTGATTACGGATTCCTTTTATTTGGCTTAATAGACCGTAAAAGTTAATTACCTCCTGTTTTATTGGCAGTATCCTTTATTGGGAGCTAAGAAGTTGGGTTGATATTGTTTTTAAGTTTGTTTGGATTTTTGAACCATTGTGGTATTTTCAGAATTATACTTTTATACGGAGTTGGGCAAGTATCCACAACAGAATAACTACTCACATTATCGGGTATACCTTAATGGGAGCATATATTCATGCTATTATCCCACCAGATATAAAGTATATATAACTGAGCCTCTGAATTCTCTTCCACCAAATTCATAATTGCACTTGAGAGAAGGTGTTTGATGTGAGCAATAATATCAAAGCTGTCACCTCACTGAGTCTTCCTATAAAAGGTGTGTACAGTGCCCATTTATGACTCGTAAAATAGTTAAAAAAGGTATTTATATCTAGTAGAAATCATCCAAAAAGAATGGTTATAACTATAGAAGATGATAAAATTCAAAATGCTTTTCTGAGGCTTACTCATTTTCCGAGTAATCATATCTTCGGAAATAAATCCGCTAAAGGTCTTATCGCCATAACAAAAACGACACTCCACCAACTTACATCCCATAAGAATCCACTAAAGGTATTTCAGAATATAAAATCTCAGTAAAGATTTTTCTGTATTGCAAAATAATACCATACCGCAGGGATGACAAAGAGAGCAATAGCTATTATAAACCATGAAAAGATATGTGCTCATGGCACATTTCCATTGTAAACAATGTCTTGGAAAAGTCATGGATATACTCGAGAGATCTTGAAACTTTCAGAGAAAATTAAATTTCATGGATGTCCTCTATCTATGAGTCATTCCTTAAAAGAATCAATCATTTCTGGATTTCAGCAAATATATACCTCGTCTTCTAATCCGATTTCATTCATGTAAGCTACGACTCTTCAGATATCTCATGTGTAAGAATCATTTGGTCTTGAAATTGTTATTATTACTTTTGTGTTCTTAAATGAGTTCAATAACTCTCTATAGTAGATATCACTTTCGTCCCGTACTCAAAAGATAACTACTTTTTCTATATCTTCTGGGGTCTTTTGTAGCATCGCTATCATAGGAGCCAGTCCTGTCCCTGTTGCTACAAATACTTTTTTTGTTTTTGTATCTTGTAGCTGGAAGCTTCCCAAAGCTCATAAAAATTTAATCTTGTTTCAAAGTTCGAGTTTATTTACAAATTCTGATCATCTTCATTTGTTTAGTAGTTTTATTGTTAAGGTAAAATATCATGTATCTGCTTGTGCAATGGAGTAAGACCGAGAAAATTTTCATACGAGATCTTTCATTTGCAAAGATATATATTGTCATGGTTTGAAGGTAAAGTTATCTGTTTCAAAAGTTACTTCTAAGACATCATTTGTGAGCATCTTTCTACTCTTTAGAATAGCCTCTTTGAAAGATATAGTGAATTTTCATTCACTTTGAACTTTAATAACATTTACAGGGCACATGAGTTCTGCTTGGAGTATCTCGGATTCATTTCCTATATAATCGTGTGATATAACCTCTGATGTCTTCCCTACTTTGAAAATATTTGGACAAACTGTCTCACAGTTTCGACAACTGATACATCATTTTATTACTTCTACATTTTTAATCATAGTTTATGTAATTAAGAATTTAATATTACATCTTCCCGTGTGAATATATGCTTTAAGACTCGAAAATCAAATGCAAATTCTTAAAGTTATGTAGCTGGTAGAATACATTTTGTGCATAGATGAAAATATTCTGTGTATCAAACACGAAAGAAACTGTATGAAAAGAAGTGAAAAACAATGAAGCAAAGAAACTTACAAGCAAAGAAAAACGTGGTAAGACAGTATGTGTTTAATACCTCCTACATTATTCATGTATGTATAATTTATGGGTAAATAGAAAAAATAGTGTGCTAGATTTGATTACTTTAGGCAGATATAAAGTGCAATAAAAGAAAATATAACATAAAAGTACTCATCGCTGTATTATATACAAAGGAGGCACATAATAGACCGTGAAAGTTAATTACCTCTAAGATTAAGAAATAAATCATACTCCTAATTTTTCTCTCTACAGAGAGATTACAACAAAAAATCACTCATTTTCTAATGAGTGATTTTCGTAAGAAAATTCTGTAAAAGTATGAAAAAAGTTCGATTTTGTTACAAATGGTGGGATGGGCGGGGCTCGAACCCGCGACCTTGGCCTTAAAAGGGCCCTGCTCTACCTACTGAGCTACCATCCCATGAGGGAAATTTCCATCTTCAACTTTTGGAAATGTGGGCGTATTGTATAAAAAAACTCTCTTTTGTCCAATCTTTTTTATTTTTCTTGTTTTTTCCTTTTGGAGTTTCTTTATTTTCCTCTATAATCAGCCGAAATTATGTATATTGTTTTCTTCTTATTTTCCTCATAAAAGAGAGAAAATCAAGGATTTATCACCCTATTATTCGTATGCCTCCTATTATCGCTTTTGACCTCGAAACTACTGGACTCGATCCGAAAAATGATGCCATTATTGAGATTGCGATGATCAAGTTCGATGAGACTGGTATTCTCGAGCGATATACGACACTTATCAATCCGGGTTTTCCCCTCCCTGCTGAGTCAGTAAATATCACAGGGATTACTGATGAGGATTTGAAAGATGCTCCTTTTTTCTCGGATATCCGTCCCAAGATTCTGGAGTTTCTCGCGGAAGGTACTCCCCTACTCGGGCACAATGTGGATTTTGATATTTCTTTCTTTCGAGAATATGGAATAGATATTGGTTCTCGTCCGTTACTCGATACATTTCGAATCGCAGAAATCCTCTTTTTCGATGCAAAAAGTCTGAATCTTGGAAGTCTCCTCGAGAGTTTCGGGAAATCATTCGATGGAGCCCATAGAGCGCTCGCCGATACTGAGGCAACGATTATACTTTTTGAACACTGCATAACAGAGATGCGAAATGCACCAGCAGAAAAAAGTATGATTCTTTCCTATCTCGCTTCTGCTTTTTCTTCGGATAGTGCCATTGGATATGTTTTGAAATATGCAGGATTTCATCAAATCCAGAAACTCATTCTCGATCGCCGAAGAGCCATACCAGAACTCCAGTTTTTTCATGACGAAAATCTCGATATTTCCTGGAAAGAGATACTGAAAAAAAGTGAAAGAAAAAAAGTGAAAACTGTTCAAAAAGGAAGTAATTTGAATGCAGATCAAAACTTAGAATGATCCGTACAAAGTACGTACGGAGAATGAGAAGTTGCAGATATAAATTCAAAGGACGAGTTTTTCAACAGTTTTCTAGAAGAACGAGTAGAACAAGGGAAAATGCTAGACTTGACAACACAAGCTTTTCGGGAAAAAGAACTCCTCCTCATAGAGGCACCAACAGGAGTCGGGAAAACTTTCGCATATGGGATTCCCTCGATTATCACCTCGATTCAGACGGGGAAACCAGTATATATTTCCACCAATACAAAAACCCTCCAAGATCAGATTTTCGAAAAAGATATCCCTGCGATGCGATCACTTTGTATGGCTCAAGACATAGGAGATTTTTCTGTTACCAAAGTCAAAGGACGTTCCAATTATCTGAGTATTTTTCTCTTCTTCGAGTACCTCGATGAGAACCTCCGAGAAGAAATCGAATACATCGTCGTAGCGAAAATTCTCTTTTGGTTAATGAAAACCGAATACGGAGAACTCGATGAGCTTTCTTGGTACGGTCAAGAATACAGCATCATTGATCGCCTCCGATCCAATGATCGACGGGTCCTCATCCCAGAAAACCCCTACCGCAAAGAAGAATTTCTCTACCGAGTTCGTCAGGATGCAAAAACTGCCAATATCATCATCATCAATCATGCGCTTCTCCTCTCAGAAACGACCGATGATGCACCTTCTAAGATACTTCCCGACATCAAACTTCTGATCATAGATGAGGTTCACAATCTGGAAGCCGTATCAACAGATGCTCTCAAATCTGCAACAACTCTTTCCGATATCGAAGGGGCTCTTACGGGTATTGATCTCATTATCAAACGACAGAAAAATAAACCCGTTGTCGATCCTTTTATATTTCCAGAATTGAAAGAAATCAGCGAATCCATCGTCCTCAATTTTGGGATGGTATTTGATGTACTCTATCGCTATCTCGCTTTTCGAGTACCACAAACCGGAGATAATAAATACAACCAAACACTCCTAGAACCAAACTTTTTCAAACAAGAAGGTGTTATAGGAATACATCGAATTCTCGATACTCTTGCAGACCGTATTCATGAACTTATTACTCATCTCTACGGAGCACCTGAAGCTCTCTATGTTCAGATGGATCGACCGATATCTACGATAGAATGAGCTCTCCGAGTACTCCAGACTATTTTCCGTGAACAAGAAAAAGATTTCATCAAGATTATCACACTCAAAAATGGAGAAATATCTGTTTCAATCACTCCATTACATGTTGGAAAAGTACTCGATGATCGCCTCTACAATTCCCTCGATGCGTGTATTGCAACCAGTGCTACTCTTTCGGTGCATGGAGATTTTTCCTATATCGAAAAGTCTCTTTCTATGCAAAGTTTCTCCAAACATATGCTTGCTTCTGATTTTGATTATGCGAGCCAAGCACTTCTCTTTATCCCATCCGATATTGGCGATATCAAAAATACTATAGACCGAGAACGGATACATGATTTTATCGGAGATATCCTCTCTATTGTGCGAGGTCGAACACTCGGGTTATTTACTTCATTTGCGAGTATCAAAGAGATTTTTCTCCAAATTAATCCACGTTTAAAAAAAGAAAATGTGACACTCATGACACAAGGACTTTCTGGAGGACGTCAGAGAATGATTGAGTATTTTCGTCAACATTCTGAATCCTCCGTACTTTTTGGAACCGATAGTTTCTGGGAAGGAATCGATATTCCTGGGAAGAATCTTGAAACCCTTATTATCTATAAATTTCCATTCGCTGTTCCGACTGATCCAGTTTTTATTGCACGATCTCGACTCTACAGGGATAGCTTCTCAGAATATTCTCTCCCCGCTATGATTATAAAACTCCGTCAATGACTCGGACGATTGATTCGTACCAAAACCGACAAAGGAATTATTATCCTTCTCGACTCCCGAATCAACTCCGCGTGGGGAGAAAAAGTAAAAGCCGGTTTTCCTGAGGGCATCAAGATTCGTTCTGGAACCAAAGAAATATTCTTAGAAATGCTCAAAAAAAAGAAGATGTAAAGTGTTTTTTTTGTAAAAATTTTGTATTTATGTTATTATTACTCTAGTAAGTTTTAACTCATCATTCTTTCTCTCTTATGGAAGAAACAAATAATACAGAAAAAAAGGCTAATTTTATTGAACTTTCTCAAGATCCACAAAATATTGGAAATATTTTCACCGAACTTTCTGGAGAGATTTGAGAGCTTGATTTCAATGAAAAAGCTCTCAAAGAAGCAGAAAAAAAAGAACCTATTCTTATAGCTTATGCTATCAGTGGAAAATTATTTATTCTTGGCGTTCTTATAACTATCCTTCTCAGTATCGACGTATATGCTCGTTCTACAGAAAACAATTCTTTATTTACCAATCTCCCTATCTGTCCGTATCTCTCCTATGGTATAGAAAATTATGATAATATAGAATGTAAAACTCCCCTGATGATATCTGCGGAAGTAACAGCAAAAAAAGAGAAACTAGAAGAGCAGATTATTACCAATCTCACTATCTTAGTGCCAAAACTCATGCAGTCTATGAATATTACTAGCTCACCAAAAGTCCAATTCATCCAAGAACATACAGGAAATTCACGAGTTTCTATTACAGAAACAATACGCAACTTTCTCGATATAAAAAACAAGACAAGTTTTGAATGAGCAGACATTGAATGCCAGACATTTTCTATAGATGAAAAATGAGTTTTTTCTATATCTTGTAAGGTGTATTGAGGTCCTCTTCTTGCGCTATCATGACTCGGAACAAAAACATCCAGGGAAACAGCAATAGAATTCCTTACAAGACTCAATGATGCGAAAAGTAATTTTCAACTCCTTTCTTATCCAAAAGTACTCGATATCTCAGAATTTAGTAGTGCCGAAGGATTCAAGACTGTCTTTTCAACACAAACTTCACTGAATTTGAAGCTACAATATTTAGCTGTTAATAAAATGTAATTATGGAAATAATGGATAAAAGAAAAAAAGATCGTCTCACGAAAGGTATTACTCTTAATATCTGAATATTAGTAGGTTGTCTCGTATATATTTACTTGTATATTGTACCGCAATATACTACGATCAATGAAACAATAGCTCAAGTCAATACTACTATTATTGATACCGCTTCCCTCAAATCTACGGGGGTAAATAAAGATTCATTCACAGAGCTTCTCAATAAGTCAGGAAAAAAGAAGGAAATCTCTGAGACTGTTTTTACCGATTCTTCTAAACTCAGTGAAGTATTGAAAAAACCAACTACTATTACAACAGATTATCTTAGTTGGCTCATAGAAGAAAATGGGAAAATCAATGCTCTTGATAAAGAAATATTCGAAACTGATACTATTCTTGGAAATATTATCCCTGTTTTTATTAGCTCCTCAACTATAAATACTGGGGAATATATAGATAATCAACTCACCCTTGCAAGTTTTATTTCCTATATAGAAAAAGATATCCTTGGGAAGTATTCATTGACAAGTTATGCCCCACTTGGTATCTCCAATATTACGTTTTCGGATAAAAATAATACTTCCGTAAATATTGGAAGTTTCAAAATAACTCTTGATTTCAAAGGGAAGAATAGTAATATCCTCGCTCTTATCGATGCAGTACAAAAATCTGGAAGTATTACAATTCGTAATGGGAAAATCATTGCCGATACCACAAAGGATGTGCCTCTGACAAAAGAAAAATGACTATCAGGACTTTCCAATCTTCTCATAACTATTGATACATTTTCTCTTACAGATATACCTTCTTCTTCTTCCGCATATAATCAAGGAAATATCACTCTTAATTTCTATGTAGAAGGGATGAATTATCAGAAAATTCTTCTTCTTCGAACACTCTTAACAGCAAAATTTGCAGGATTACAGAAATCAGTACAAGAAAAAAGTATGATATGTGCGAAACCTGGAAATCCTCTCTGTAATGAAACTATTACAGCCAATGCTATCGCCACTATCAAAGGACTTGCAAAAAATTTGACGGAACTTCAACCACAGATAAATAGTTTTAAAGCAATAGATGTAACAAAAGATACTGATGTACTTATAGATATAAAAACATCACTTCAAACTATAGAGACTATCTATCTTAGAAACAATTCTATATTAGAGAAAGCAAAAAAACAATCTAACACTAAATAATATTATAAGTTTATGGAAAATGCTCTCGTAAATACCCTCAAAGAAGAAATATATAAATGAGATAATGCTCAGAAAATCTGTGATTTGATCATATCTGCCGCTGCAGACATGGGAGCATCAGATATCCATATCGAACCTCTTTCCAATGTTATTCGGATTCGTTATCGTGTTGATGGAGTACTCCAAGAAGTTCTCGAATATCAACTCTTTCTCCATCCGCAGGTTGTTGCACGATATAAAATCCTTGCGAATCTAAAAATTGATGAATCACGTATCCCTCAAGATGGTCGTATTTCCATAACACTTACGGGGAAAGGTTTAGATATGCGCGTATCAACATTACCGACTGTTGTAGGAGAAAAAATCGTTATGCGTATCGTAGATAAAAGCAAAAAAGCTCCCCCTCTTCAGAAACTCGGTATCGAAGGGAAAAATGGGAAAATCCTGGCTCGAGCAATCGCTCTTCCTAATGGGATTATTCTTACGTCTGGTCCAACAGGTTCAGGGAAATCGACCACTCTCTATTCTTGTCTCGCAGAACTCAATAAACCAGATGTAAATATTATGACCCTCGAAGATCCTGTTGAAAATACTATCGATGGAGTTAATCAGAGTCAGATATTCCCAACAATTGGATATACTTTCGCAGCCGGACTCCGTACAGCACTTCGTCAAGATCCCGACATTATCATGGTCTGAGAAATCCGTGATTCTGAAACGATTAATATTGCCATCGAGGCTTCTCTTACTGGACATCTCGTTCTTTCCACTATACATACCAATTCTGCCGCAGAAACAATTACTCGTATTTTGAATATGGGAATCCAAGCATTTCTCCTCCCTGCTTCTATTAACGCAATTATTGCACAACGTTTGATTCGAAGACTCTGTGATTGCAAAAAACCTATATCAGTTCATGATCTTGATGAACGCACCAAACAATCACTCAAAAGAGCCATTGGACGAACCGATAAAGAAGAGCTCAATTCTCGAGTTCCCAAGGAAATCCTTGCAAATCCAGTATTTTATGAACCAGGTGGATGTGAAAAATGCAATCAAAGTGGATATAAGTGACGAGTTGGTATCTATGAGATTATGGAGATAACTCCAAAAATCAAGGAACTTATACTCGAATGAGCTAGCGGTGTTACGATCAATGAAGTAGCTATAAGCGATGGTATGATTTCTCTTGAACAAGATGGTATTATGAAAGCATTGACCGGCCTTACTTCTCTCACGGAAGTGTATACTGCAGCAAAAGAAGAATAAATAAAAATAACCATAATAATTCTCCCCTATGTCCGATTTTATTATCCTAGACACCAAAAATGAAACCCAAATAATCAAAGAAACTTGAGGTTTTAGTATGGATACAATTGATGCATGGATGGTATCAAAGCAGAAAATTAAAACTGAACAAAAAGTGATATTTTTTCGCCTCCTTGCCACTATGGTAAATGCAGGACTTTCTATCATGAAATCTATTACGATTCTTGAAAAACAAGAGAAAAATATACTTTTGCAAAAAGCGTATGCAAGTATCATCATAGGGATAAAGAGTGGTAAAAATTTGAGTCAGACTCTTCGTGATTATGGAGAAAATTTTTCTGATTCCGAATGTTCCATTATTGAATCAGGAGAGAAAACAGGAAAGCTCAATCTCTCTCTTCTACAGCTTGCCGAGCAAGTGGAAAAAGTCTCTGGAATGACCAAGAAACTCAAAGGAGCTCTTATGTACCCAGCAGCCATTGTAGTGGTTATGATTGGATCTATTATGGTACTTATGACTATGGTAGTACCAAAAATCGTTGAAATATTCGGTGATAAAAGCAAACTTCCTCCTCTTACTCAATTCTTGATTGCGACCAGTGATTTCTTTGTAAACTATTGGTGGGCAGTTATTATAGGAGGAGTGGGATTTGTTATAGCCGTTTCTTTTTGGAAAAATACAGAATCAGGGAAATATCGGTTCGATCAAATTATGCTTCGGCTTCCTATTTTAGGAATGGTTATGCAAAAAGTTATTCTTTCAAAATTTTCTCGAGTTCTTTCCAATCTCCTTTCGAGTGGTATATCCATCGTGGAATCTCTCCGAATCGTATCGGATGTTGTAGATAATGAGGTATATCGCCAACGAATTCTCCTACTACGCGAAGATATTAAGAAAGGTATCCGAATCGGGGAAAGTCTCGAAGATGATCGACTCTTTCCAGATATGCTCGTACAAATGATCAAAGTCGGAGAAGAAACAGCAAAACTCGATACTATTATTCTTAAAATCGCCGATTTTTATGACGAAGAAGTAGATACGACTATCAATTCTATCAATAAACTTCTCGAACCGATTATCATCGTTTCAATGGCAGTAATAGTCGGTTTTATTGCGGTTGGTATCATGCAACCGATTATGAATATGGCTGATGTCGTAAGTGAGAAGTAAAAAAATTCATCATAAAATAAGTCCAGATTTTTCTGGACTTATTTTAATATATAGATATATTTATAGGTAATATCCTATTTTCCATATGTGCTCATTTTATGAATTCCAACTATCAAATATATACCGATCACCTGAGAAAAATTTCTCACCTCAAACGTTCTATTTCTATACTAAATATTGATAGTCTTCTTTCTCTCGGAGAAAAATGACATGAGATACGTGCGGAACAAATAGGAACCCTGGGCGAGCTTATTCATAAACTTCTTACAGATACAGAATATATCCAGCTTCTTTCTCAATTAACAAAAGAAGATATTGATGATATTCAGAAGAAAAATGTAAAAATCTCAATAGTAGATCTCATTCAAAGACAAAAACTGCCAACAGATTTTGTAAAACAATCGTGCATTATTCAATCACAAGCAGAAGAACAGTATCGGCGTGCAAAAAAAGAAAAAGATTTCTCTATTTTTGCTCCTTATCTAGAAAAATTAGTAGTATCAAAACAACAGGAGGTACAATATCTCGGAGCCACTACTACGCAATATGATGTATGTCTTGATCAATTTGATCCAGGACTTACCGAGGCATATCTCGATCCTCTCTTTGATCGCATAAAAACTGAACTTCTACCGATTATTCGAAAACTCTACAATCTCACATCTTCCATTTCTGATATTGTTATTCCTTCAATGGAAACCAAGAAAAATCGTGAACTTTTTTATACTATTCTTGCTGAAATGGGGTACGATTTAAAAAAGGGGGGAGTTTTTGAAGCTCCCGCTTCTTTTATGATAGATGGAGATCCGACAGATACTCGCATATTTTATCGTGAATGAAAAGATATCCTCAAAATAATTAGAACCATTATCCATGAATGATGACATGGGATTTATGAGCAATCTTTTTCACAAGAATTTCTAGGATTGCCTGTGTCAGATTCTGCCAGTTATATGATCCATGAATCACAATCCCGATTGTATGAAAATCATATTGGTCTCTCTCTGGAATATCTTTCCCATATACTCCCCGAACTCCAAAAATTATACAGAGAAGATACGAAAGATATTGTACCTGAAGAACTTTATCGTCGATCCAATAAAGTAGAACCAAAGATTCGTCGAGTAGAATCAGATGAGATTAGTTATCATGCACATATTCTCATTCGCTATGAGTTGGAACGAGATCTTATTAATGGAAAGATTTCCGTAGATGAACTCCCTGCTCTTTGGAATGCAAAATACAAAGAATATCTTGGAATCGAACCAAAAGATGATACAGAAGGAGTACTCCAGGACATCCATTGGTCTTCTGGATCATTTGGATATTTCCCTACATATTCTCTCGGAACTTTCTATTCAGCTCAATTTTTCGCACAAATGGAGAAAGAAATCCCTCATCTATCAGACAAGATTTCTCGAGGAGAATTACTGGAGATAAAAGCATGGCTCAATAAAAAAGTTCATTCGCACGGCCGACTTCTTACAAGTGCTGAAATTCTCCGCTCTGCAACTGGCAAAGATATTGATATGGGATATTTTCTCTCCTATATCCGAAATAAGTACACTAAACTCTACGGGATTGAATTATAATATATAAGTAAGTCCAGATTTCTCTGGACTTATTTATATTCTTCTAAAATATCACCACAAATTCTCCTTTGCAGACATTTTTCTCGTAGTATTCACGACATTCTTTCACAGTTCCGTGTTTGAATTCTTCAAATTTCTTGGTAAGTTCTCGTCCGATAACAATCGGATGGTCGGGTCCGAGATACTTTTCCATATCAAAAAGTGTACGGATAATTCTATGAACAGATTCATAAATAACCACGGTATATGTCTTAGTTTGGAGAGATTTAAATAGAGTTTCACGACCTTTTTTCACTGGGAGAAATCCGAGAAATCGAAAATCGTGCATATGCATTCCAGATCCAACGAGTGCTGAGAGAACTGCAGATGCACCAGGAATAGGAACGATAGTTATATTTTCTTCAATTGCTCGCTTCACGAGAATATAAGCTGGATCAGAAATCCCAGGAGTTCCTGCATCAGATATGAGTGCCACATGTTTTCCCTCCAAGAGAAGTGCGATAATTTTCTCTACTTTCACATCTCAGGAATGCGCATGAAAAGAAATAAGTGGTTTCTTAATTTCATAATGATTCAAGAGAACTCCGGAAGTTCGTGTATCCTCACAAGCAATAATATCCGCTTCACGAAGCGTACGAAGTGCTCGAAGAGTGATATCTTCAAGATTTCAAATAGGAGTAGATACGATAGAAAGCATAAAGAGAAATGAAGGTTAGATATATGTCATTGCGAATTTTATTCTTCCTCATAAAATATACGAGTAATCCCCAAATATGAACCGAAAAAGTAGATAAATATAATCCCCGTAAACCCAACAGTGAGGGATATATCAAATATCGCGTGTATGAGTATAGAAAACAGAAATCCATATAGAAATGTTTTTACATAAGGAATGATTTTGGGGAGAGTGGTATAACTCAGAAATGCGCGAGAAAAATAAAGTCCGACAATCACACTACAGATAACATGCGTCATAAGTGAGAAAATCGAGCGAAATATCCAAGTTGTCAGAACTCCAGAGCTCCAAAGTCCTGATTGTTCTGCTCCATTCTTGAGATAGAGAATATTCTCTATAAAACCAAAACCAAGAGCGATGAAAACCGAGAAGAGTACTCATTTTTTCACAGAGTCGATATACGGGAAGGAGCTTGAAAGGACCGAGAAATGTTTACTCGATTCCTCAATAATTGCGATAATGATATAGTAAAAGAGAACGAGTTTAAGTGTTCCGAATACGGTTCCAGCCATCGTCACTCCGTTACTAGAAAGTGGTGCATTAAAAATATCAAGCTTAAATAATATAAGATGGAAAAGAGTAAATAATACACCAATAAAGAGAAGAATGTTGGTATTTCTGAGAAGGATTCTCCAAACTTTCGCCATATTTAAAGAGAAAAATCCAAGTGAAAAAACGAATATACTCACAGCAATAACCCCAATCGTCACAAAAAGCGATAACATAATTCCCATCTCATTATCTCAGGAAATAAGGAGCGGGAATATATTCCAATGCACCAGACTCACAAAATCCATAATCTCTTTCATAAATAGTACGGGCACGACCGAAATCGCTCCAGCAATAATACCAAGCCCAAATCTTCGAGCTCCGAGGGGTGAATTATCCAGATACGAAAATATATATCCCCACAGGAGAATGGGGAGAAAAGTAATGATAGCAATGAGAATGAGTGAGAATATTTCCATAGTTATAGAGAGATTTATTTTCGAAAGATTTCATATTTTCAGAACTTAATACTTTCTCTCTTTCCATTTTTAAAGACATTGGAAACGAGGAATACATTCACACCAATGAGGATGAAGAAAAATCCAATGATATAAGCTATAAGTGCTGGTTCAGCGATAATAAGTATTCCAAAGAGCAGAAAAACTACACCAATAATATTCATATGCGATAAATTTTATGAATAAATTCATACTCACAATATAGCAAAAAGAGAAAAAATCAACTTTTCTCCACAGGAAATTTATGGTCTTTTCAGAACCTTTCATTTTCACTCTCTATTTTCGAATTGATTTTCCAAAATAATATTGTACTATATGTCCATCATATTACCTCATACTCTCCTACTTGTATGCTTAAAATTTTTTCCATCCTTACTCTCTTATTTATACCCATTTCCAGCTTTGCTGCAAATGTCGATGTAATTACGAATCCCCCCTCTGGAACATATCATACTCCTATCTATATCAACCTCACACCGACAGAAACAAATGCAAAAACTTTCTATAGTTTCAAACCAGATGGATATCCACAGGATGCCTTTATTTATGAAAAACCTATTCTTCTGAAACACTCTTCTCCGTTTATTTATTTTTCTATTATCAGTACGACGAATGAATCAAAGATTAAACAAAATAATTATATCCTAGAATATCCTGCAACAATCCATTTTGATACTAAATCTATTACTGGCTCTGGAAAAGTACAAGTAACTATTATAAATAGTGGGGTAGAAAATGTAGATATCGGATTTTGGTGCATACAATCATTATCTGATATAGTGACAATTCCAGAACATACTATTCTCCATTCAGGGGAAAAATATGGAGTTGAGATTAATTATCCTGGAACAAGCTCTGTAGTTCTCAGAAGTCCCGATGACGATGAACGAGATATTCTCACTCATAAAAGTACGGAAGAAAAAACTATAGCAGCATCAAAAGTAAAAATCACCACAAAAATAGTTCCCCGAGAAATCATTTCTACTATTGCAAATATTCCAGAAAATAATCTCCCTGAAGCGAAAAACACTCCTACTCCAGAAAGCATATCTATTATTAGGGATACTCCTGCGATAGAAAAAACCATTAATAAAACACCTTCGATAAATACTATTCCAGACATCAATCAGATAGTGAAAGTCTCAACTATCGAATCTGGACAGAAAAATATAAATCCTCTCTATATCTGAATATTTCTCATTCTCTCTATGAGTATCGGAGGATTGAGATGGTTCCTACAAAGAAAACAAAAATAATTTCTTCTCCTGTATTTTTTTACGAAAACGGAGGTTATCCAGGAAAGAAGATATCCCATAAGAATGGCTATGATACAGAGTTTATAGGGAAAATAGTGCAAAGAAAACATAAAAATAGTATTTTAATAGAGTTTTCGATAAAGCTCTCTATTAAAGCAAAACTTAATACTATTTTTACCTTTGTCTTCTGTAAAAAATGTTTTCTTCAAAGAAAAAACAAAAAATAATTTGCTTTTTGCTTTAGGCCTCATATAATCCCTCTTGTTATTTTATTTCTATAATAACAATTTTTATGAAAAAACAGGATTTTATTAAAGCAGTTGCTACTGCTGCAGGTCTTTCACAAGATGCTGCTGGAAAAGCTCTTAATTCTATGATCGAGGTAGTTACTGCCGAACTCAAGAAAGGTGGAGAAGTTAATATTACTGGTTTTGGTGCTTTCAAAGTTTCTGCTCGTGCAGCACGAAATGGAGTAAACCCTAAGACTGGAGCTAAAATTATGATCCCCGCTATGAAGTCTCCTGTATTCCGTGCAGGTAAAACTCTTAAGGAATCTGTAAGATAGTTTTTATAGGAAAAAAGACCATTTGTTCAAACAAATGGTCTTTTTTTTGACTTTAAATGCATATATGATACAACTGAAATCAGTACATTTATAGATTTACTCCCCTATCCATGCTACAGATAGATATTTCCAATCTGGACTATGACGAACTCGTTCAGTTTGTGAATAATAATATTTCTGATTTTGGAAACTTTGATTTAGAAATTATTTTTAAAACGGATTATAATCAATCGAAAATTATTCGTGATCTCATTCTTCTCCTCTTTCGAGAAAATAAAATAGAGGTTCCTTGGAAGAATCGTTTCGCTCTCATATCAGATGAGCTGGTAAATAACTCCATCGAATATGGAAGTCTTCCACTTGATAAAAATCGCTTCACTATTCATTTTAGTAAATGAAATGGGATTCTCAATATCAATATGGAAGTGAGTGATACGGGACGCGGAATAGAAGCAAAAACAAGTCTCGAAATGGAAGATCTCAAAAAAAATAAAGAATCTGAAGGATTTACCTGATATCTCGGCAAGCGTGGACGTGGACTTTTTCAGCTTGTTACCAATCTGGTAGATGAACTTTATTTTAAAGACAATCCTAATGGTGGACTCATTGTCGGAGTCAGAAAAAAGATGGAGATAATTCCAGATGTAGTCGTGTAATATATAAAATTTAATAATCCCCATAAAAAAAATCATTTCTTTATGGGGATTATTAAATAATATTTACCAAAATTTCTTATTTCATAGCCAATTTGGCAGCTTTCTCAAGTTGTATATTGATATCTTTTGATATTTTCATCTGATCTGGACGTAATCCATTTTCTAGTTTCAAAAGGTTATCTGTAGAGAGGGATTGAAGAGCTCCAG
>JBAZVV010000015.1:0-14245 GCA_041660685.1 Candidatus Altimarinota bacterium
TATCTAAATAATAAACAGTTTTCTAGTACATGTTCAGGTACTTTATGTATCGTGGTTATTTACTTCCCCATTTGAAGTTTCATCTTCTTGTGGGTAGGATGTTAAGGAGCGGGTTGTACATTTTCATTTGGTAACTTTATACCTCCAGAAAACGTGCAGAGATTTATATGGAAAAATGGTTTAAAGTCAAAAGATTTTATTATTTTCTTGAAAGTTTCCAGAAATAAAGTAAAAAATTTTATTTTGCAATTTCATAGCTCTTCTTTATACTTCCGCCGTTTTACCAATATATATTTATTATTTTCCTATGGATATCGATTCTTTTCTCACTGATCTACGAAAACATGGACTCGCGAATACCATACCAAATATCTCCGATAAAAATGCTCGATTTTTGAAAGATATGATCCATATTGGAGGGGTGAAGAATCTTCTCGAAATAGGAACTGCCAATGGGTATTCCACTATTCACCTCTGTCTCGCCTTGAGAGAAAATGGCGGAAATCTCACTTCTATCGATTATTCTCTCCCTTCCTATAATGAAGCGGTAGAAAACATCAAAAAGACAGAAATGGACGATATTACTACGCTTATATTTGGAAATGCTCTTGTAGAACTCCCGAAACTTCCAAGCGAATCATTCGATATGATATTTATAGATGGACAGAAAAAACGAACCATCGATTTTTTCCAACTTGCCTATCCACTTCTGAAAAAATGAGGATTTTTCATCATCGATGATGTCATAAAATTCTCTGAAAAAATGTCGAGTTTCTATGAATATATAGAGACACAAAAAATACCCCATACGATCCTCGGAATCGATGAGGACGATGGGGTAATGATGATTGTAAAAAGGTAATTATCGAATCCCATAGATAAGATTTACAATCATATTCACGATCGGAAAAGAAAGAAGCATGAGAGCGAAACCGATAGCAGAATATTGTAAGGCTGTCTTTGCTTTTTTCACTTTCTCTCCATCGCCGAGAGCTGAAACATAGAGAATTGCCGAGAAGACAATCCCACCAACGGAAAGAATGGATCCAGCCAAGATGAGTTGATTCGTCACTTGTACTACTTTCCCTTTTACTCCTCATGCTATGGTATAATCAGTTGCGGTAATAGATCCAGTTGGAACACACCCACTAAGTGCTCATTGAACACTCCCATTTCTATCAAATGCACATTCTGCAAATACGAGAGAAAAAGATGTAAGGAAAAGAAATGCAAGAAAAAGGAATGAGAATAGTTTTTTCATAAAGTGAGAAAGTTATTTAAAAGAATATATCTTTTATAAATCTGAATATTCAGATTCTTTCAAAAACGACGTAATTCAAGTGCAAATCGAAGCTATTTAGCTCCCCTTGTGGGCTAGAGGAAACGAAGATTTAAGCCTGAAGAACAAGTTTTTCAAAGAATCCTAAAATGTGAATCCTGTGACAATCTTGACGACTATATACCCAAGTGGAATAACAGCTAAACCAATTACCGCATATATAAGAGCTTTCCAAGCATTTTTGAAATCTTCTTCTTTTCCTTGTGCCGTGAAAAGCGTATATCCAATATAGAGAAAAATTCCTACGGTCACAATTCCGAGCAGTCCCATGATATAGGTTTGAATATTACGAAGGAAATTGCCTTGGAGCGTCACATTGGTTCCTGCATTGGCACTATTATTTCCACCTCCAACCTGGAGCATAGCTTGAGTTACTCCACCACCAACAGCTGAACTCTGGAAAGATGCTGGGTTTGAACTAGTTGCCACCGGAATATAACCACAATCCAGAGTCACGTCCGTTGGACAATAACACTGATATCCTGCTTGTGGAGCCGGACAAACTCTATTTGCTGCGAAACTTATTTCCATTCCACTAAAGAGAAATATACTCAAAACTATTATTTTGACCCATCCTTTTTTCATAAATTTTGCATAAAAAATAAAGTGTTATATCTGGAGGCTATTGATGATATCGACAATGGTATATGCCATAACGGAAAGAAGGACTCCTACAAGTGCATAGATAATAGTATGTTTCGCGTGTTTTACTTTTTCATCATTTCCGATAGAAGTCAGAAATTGAAGACCTCCCCAAGAAATAGCGAGAATAGCGAGAATACCAATATATTTAATAGTTTCTTTGATTACTTTCACAATCGGGAAAGTTGCATCACCTCCTATATTCTCAAATGGCAGTCCCATAGGATCTGGTTTTGGGAGAATATCTGCCGCATTTACAAAAGAGGAGAAAAGAAAGAGAGAAAATAATACAACGAGAGCGAGAAATTTCCAGAAATCTTTCAAAAATAATGAAATTCGTCGTAAAAATCGAGAACCGGAATGAACTGTACGACTGTACAGAGAATGAGGAAACGGAGATTTGAACGCGAAGTTCGTATTTTTCAAAGATTTCTCTACGCGATGAGCCATGAAACGAGCTGTATAATAGAATAAGAAAAAAGTGCGATGACGATTGCTGTGATATTCAATACAATAATAGTCTTTCCTTTCGCTGCCCGATCGGATGGTCCTGTTGTAGAAATAATCAGTCCTCCGACTACGATAGAGAGAACTGAGAGAGTCGTCGTCGCGATGAGGAGATATTTCCCGATGTTAGCAAGAAGTATCTTGAAATTCGTTTTGGTTCCTCCTGTGTATTTCTTCTCAGAAGGACTTAAATCATTGGGGTTGAGTCGAAATTCTGTACTCGTCATATCATTGGGACCTCAAGTGGGTAAAATTGAAGTTTTCCCCTGAGATGTAGAAGAATTAGTAGCTTTAATACCAGCATCAATAGTAGATTGGGTGGTAGTAGGCGGTGGAGGATTAATGGCATTATTAATAGTAGCATTATTAATAACCTCAGCTTGAGTGGTAGCGGGGGGATTAATAGTATTATTAATATTAGTTTGAGTTTGTGTAGGTGAAGCGGGTGTCGTAGTAGGTGTAGAAGAAAAGGTATTAGTAGTATTAGTTAAAACATTATTAGTGGTATTTAAATCTATGGCATAACCCACTCCAAACCCACCAAAAAAATATATCCCTAAAAGCAATAGACTCACGATTCTCTTTTTCATATTTCAAAAACAAAAGAAATAACAAACGCCGACATAGTATCCATTTTCCTGAAAAAATCCAAAAAAATTGCGAAAAAAAGAAAAAAGATATAATACCCCAGTCATACTGAGTGAAATAAATTTATAGTTCTCTAGAAATAGAAGAATTAAAATTTGTCATTCCGACCGAAGTGGAAACCATAGTTCCCCCAGCGAGGGGTGAATCCCTTTAGATCAGTATATTGAGACGGTATTGTAAGAAGTTACTAAATTTGAACCATACAAGAGATTTTATAATTTTACTCCACATGAATCGGTCAAAAGAGATTCACCCTACCAGAAGGAGCTATGACTCGATTACACTCGGAATGACAAAGATTTCATCTCTATTTTAATATCAAGAATGAATTTCATAATTCAAGTTACATAAACTATTTTCCCTATTCCCTAATTACTATTCCCTATCCCCTAACTCCTATAACATTATGAAAATCTTCATCTCTGTTCTGGCAAATGCCGCTATTCTCTTTGGTCTTGCCTATTTTTTGCCTTATGATACCACCACACAAACAGGAATCCTTGCGAATGGAGGTTGGCAACTCTATATCGCTGGAGGAATTATTCTCGGACTCTTGAATGTATTTGTTCGTCCTATCTTGAAAATCCTCGGTTTCCCTTTTATCCTCATCACCTTCGGGCTTTTCATCCTCGTAATTAATGGAATCATTCTCTGGCTTCTGGAAAATATCATAAATCTCCTTGGTATTTCCTGAGTGAATTGGCAAATAGATGGTTTCGTTAATTTTGCAATTGCGGTTGCAATTTTTACTCTTTTCAATATAGTTGCGAACACTTTGGTAAAGAAATAATATTTCATTTTCCATTTTATCTTTTCTTCTCATTTTTATGAACAAAATATTTTTTATTATTCAGATAGTTGTCAGTATTCTTCTCATCCTTATTATCCTTGTTCAAGCCAAGGGGAATGGACTTTCTATCGCACCAGGATCGAATGACTTTGGGAAATTTGAAAAACGTGGAGCAGAAAAAACGCTTCATATCGCAACTATTGTTCTCTGAACTATTTTTATAGTAAATGCCACTATCTATTTCTTCCTCTCATAAGAAAATAAAATATCCCTGTAGTCCTTAAAGTAAAATATATCACTTTAAGGACTTTCAACTTTATAGACTTTATAGACTTTTTCCTATGTCCATATATCAAACTATCAAGAAATATTTTCTTCTTCTTTCTATTTTCATCGTTTTTGTCATAAGTATTCATCTGATTTTTCTCTACTTCAGCGAGGATGCTGTGCGAAATCCTATCGAAGGCGGAACAGTGAACGTAGGAATTATTGGAACTGTCCCGAATCTGAATCCTGCAGCATATGGGGCTGATCCTATCGGGGATTATCTTCTCCGTTTTGTTTCACGATCGCTCCTTCGTTATAATATTGAGACGAAACAAATGGAAGGAGATATCGCCAATTGTAACCTCGGGAAAAATTTCTCGGAAATCAAGTGTTATGTAAAAAAAGATCAGAAATGGAGCGATGGGACACCTATTGCAACAGAGGATATTTTGGCAACTTACGATATGCTTCAAAATGATGATATCAACAAAACTGCTAAAAAAGTTCTGGAAAATATCACTATACAAAATCAAGGCGAATATATCGAATTTACGGGGAAAGCAGACGTGCTCGTTCTCGATATGCTCATCTATCCTATTATTCAAAAAGATATAGTCGAGAAAATTAAAAATAATACTTTTTCTATAGGAGATAATCTTTCTGCGGGAGCATATATTTTTGATAAAAGAGAAACGGATTCGAAGAGTAATAGTGAAAAAATATCTTTCATTCGAAATATTCAAAATACTCATGCGAAGAATTATATCGGACGGTATACTTTCAGTTTTTTCAATAATAAAAATGATCTTTTGACTAATAAAAATAGTCTTAATATCGTATTACCGAGCAATACTATTGACTCTCTTTCATCGGCTCGATTCGACGAATATAAATTCATATTTCCTGAATACATATCACTCTTTCTTAATGCGGACAAACTAGATTCTGAACTTCGAAGTATTCTTCTTGGGTCTCTTACAAAAGTATCTTTTGCGTCCCTCAATGAAACAACGGGAAAACTTCTTAAAAACCCCTTTTTTACTGATGAATCTATCCTCCCTGAAAATGGAGATATTACAAAAATAGAGGCTATTATGAAACGTCTCGGGTACATGAAAAAAGAAGCTCTTATAACAGAACATACAAATGTTAAAACAGAGACAAAGGTAGTTAACGAAGAGATAAGTAATTATATTTTCAGTCCGAGTAATAAGAAATACATCGTAACAAAAGAAAACGACATTCTCCTTTCTGGCAATACTCCATCGGGAATTACGGGAGTTTATGTCAATGATTATAAACTCAAGAATTATTCTCCAAAAGAACAAAAATTCTACTATCGTGCAAAATTGGACATTGGAACAATGAAAGGAGGACTTAATACTTATAAAATTGCTTTTGAAATAGCTGGAAAGAAGGTTACAAAAGAAATAATTACTATCTTTCTTGCAACTACCGATGAAGAAGTGACCATACAAGAAAAGTTACACACTGATAAACTTCAATCAGAAAGAACAAATACTCTTGCTCAAGAAGAGAAAAAAGCAGCCGACGACAAGAGTTTTACTGAAAAAGTAAAACCACTCGATCCAGCATACTATTATAATAAGGATTTGAAGAAATTTTCCCTTCAAATTGCATATACCGAGCAGACTCCGTATATGAAGACGCTTGCTACAGAGCTGGAAAACCATATAAAAACACTTGGGATCGATGTACAAATTACCACTCTTACTACAGAAGATTTACAGACCATCATAACAAAAGGAGAAAAACAATATTCTATGATTCTCACAGGAATCAATCTCGGACTTTTCGACTATAATATTTTTCCATTCTTCCATTCCTGACAGGCAGAAAAAGGATTTAATTTTGCAAAACTTAAAAATATACCTCTCGATATATTACTAGAGAAACTCAAATCCAGCCAACTCAACTCTGATTCGTTGAAATTTATCCAATCTCAAATACTAGAAATTCTGAAGAAAGAGAATGTATTTGTACCATTATATAGTCCTTATAACATACTATATCTCGATAAAACTCTCAAACATATTACATCTGTACCTGTACTCCCCTATTCATCTTCTCTCTACGATATCAGTGAAAATATGTATATAAAAGAATCACTTGATTTTCAATGGAAAGCTAAAAGTATGAGTGGATTTATTGACTGGATTAAAAAACATTCTCCTTTTACATATGAATAAAATTATGGAAAATAGTAAACCTTCTCATGAGTTTTCTGGAGATATTCCTAAAACAAATATCCATCATAAAGTACATGAGATCATTAATAATAACACTATTGATGTTTGAGAAGTTGTTCATACAGAAATGGAAATAACGAGATCACAGGCTCTGAGAGAAGCTATCGTAGGTCCTGCTTGGGATCTTGTTATACACACTTCTTTTCTCAAGAAATTTAATTTCTTCCCTTCTCTTCTCTCAACAATCTATTTGGGTTGTATCATCGTCTATCAACTCGCTTTTGCATACGTATATATCTTTAAACTTAAGGATCAGTTTTTTGCCCTTATTATTCAGTGGGTTCATACTTCCTATTTTTGGCAAGTTCTTATAGCCCTTGCTATAGGGATAATTCTCTATCTCTTCATAACGCCAGTTGCAGAATGAGGACTTATTTCTCTTATAGCAAAAAGGGAGGAGGAGGCTTTGAATGGTATAAATACTGCCTGATGACTTGGATATGGAATTTCTCGAGGCCTTATGAATTTCCTCCCGATTTTTGAGCTCAGTAATGCTCTTTCCATATTCAAACTTCTCTCTATTATTACCTTCTATATATTTCTCCTACGAATATTTGGACAGAGTTACTTCGTGAGTATCACTATCATGATGACGATCTATCTAGGGTTTTCTTTTCTGATAAATATTCTCTTTGCATACACAAAATTTTTTATTATTTTTGAAAATAAAAAAGCTTTTGAATCACTGAGTCTCTCTGTGCAAATGGCACTTAATAATCTCGATATTACTTTTCACCTCTATTTCACACTCCTTCTTGTATACATTCGAACTTTTATCACGGCTCTCATCTTTCTCATCTTTCCTTTTGTTATATCAGGACTTTTTACGTACGTGACCATCTCTTTATTACAGATTCTCTCCATAGGAATACTTTCGATTTTATTTATCATACTGCTTGTATTTATCTCTCATCTTAATTCTGTATTAGAAATATTTGTAGAGGCTATCTGGTATAATGCTTACAAAGAAAATAAAAAACATTTTCAATCCACAGAAAGTCATCATTAGGATGATGACTTTTCCTCTCTATAAAGGCAAAAAAAAGTAAACAACAATCAACTCTCGAAGGAAATAAAAAGAAAGTCCAAAAAAGTTTTGACAAAAACGTCTCTTTTTATACAATAGCCCTGCTTTTGTACGAGATACATTAAGCGGGTGTAGCTCAATGGCTAGAGTCCCTGCCTTCCAAGCAGACTGTTATGGGTTCGAGTCCCATCACCCGCTCCAATTAAATTCAAAAGCATTAAGCCGAAATTCTGGAGCATTCCTTCTGGTTTCGGCTTAATATTTTTCTCGGGTGCATAGCTCAGTTGGTTAGAGCGCGTCTCTGATAAGGACGAGGTCCGTGGTTCAACTCCACGTGCACCCACCATTTTTATACTACAACTTACTAATGAACCATTACGACTTTCGTTAATAATTTGTAATCGGAACATTAGTTTTTTAGTCTCTCGGGAACTGGCGCAATTGGCTAGCGCACACGCTTTGGGAGCGTGGGGTTGTGAGTTCGAGTCTCACGTTCCCGACCATTGAAATTAAGTAAGGAATCATATTATATGACGCTATCGTCTAGTGGTTAGGACAACGGGTTTTCATCCCGTAAGCCGGAGTTCAATTCTCCGTAGCGTTACCAAAAGATAAAAAACTGTTTTTTACGACAGAGAAGAGCTCGTTTTCAGCAATGGAGAGCTCTTTTTTTGTGTCTACTAAAAGTTCAATCTATTACAATTTTATTTTTTATTTATTATTTGTTTGAAAATACCTATCTTTGATGATATTTCCTTTGTATTTTCATCCTTTGAGAGCTCTTTATTTCCCAATAATTCATCTCGTAATTTTATTTGTTTAGAAAATATAGCATACATCTCTTTAGTGATTATTTTTCTACTGAGATAATCCTGAATTTCAACAACAGAAATAATATCTTGGATGCGGTCAAGACGAATATCTCCTATTTGCTGAGGAAGTTGTTCTATGAGCTGTTGTATATGTGTATTATATATTTCTGGTGAAATTTGTTTGTGTTCGAGAAAAAATATTAAATCTTTTACTCGAAGAGATTTGGCATTAATGAGATTTTGTATTTTCCCATCACTCAAAGGATGATAATTTTTATCAGTATCGGGTTTCTTAAAAATATCAATCGTGAGTTTATTTCTATAAAATTCTATATCTTCCCAAGCGGTATAGTATTCTCTTGAATGGAGAGGAATTTCCTTCTCATATATATCTTTCCCCCTAGAAGAAGAGGAATGTTTATTTATCCGGAAGAGTTTATATTCACCATTTGCATTCTTTACTTCCCGATATCCTGCCGTTATGAGGAATTCTTGAAAAAATGGTTGTTTTCGAGTATAACCAATATTGAAAGAGATATTTCATTTTTCATCACAATAAAAAGAGATATTCTTCTCCGTTCCAACAGAGAAAAGATTCGGTTCGATGCGAACTATTTTTATCTCACTTTTCTTAAATCATCAGAACTTTATAAGTTCCTCTTCAAGTATATAAAGAACTTGTCTTTCTTGTTTCTTTTGAGAGGAGATTTCTTCTATTTTGTCTATCAGTGACATAGAATTGTATATTTAAAATTAAGCTACCTTTTTCATCATATCCAATCTTTCCATGTTTCAGCCAAGAGACCTATAAAGATCTGGATGAAGACTATTCATGAGTGTATTCATAAATTTTTCTCTCTCATTGAATGTTCATTTTCTCAGAAGTGTTTCCTCATTTTGAATCTGAGTATGAATCATTCATATGAATTTTTCATTCATTTCTCCTTCGTATTCTAGAACCTCTTCTCTTTCCGCTTTCGTCAGTTTACGAAGTCCATTTCTTTCAAGATATTCTTTCACGGACTCTTTTGTTTCTGCATGGACCATCTTTTCAACTTCTATTTCTAAAGTTCCGACATCTCTAATGAGAGGAACTCTCTTTTTCAAAAAATCTTGCATATGAAGAGGAATTTGTTGATTTATATCAAAAATTCCATTCATCAGAAGTGATAATTTATTATCTTTAAGTTCTGAAACGATAGTACTTGTTTCATTTCTTATAATCTCCAAAGAACCTTTTCCTGATTTTTCGACAACAGCAGGACCTTCTACCGCAGCAACAACCATCATGGAAACAGAATTTGAGCGCCGTGATCAGGTATTGGTTACGCCCTTATTAAATTTCTCAACATTTTGTGCTTTTGATTTTTGGAGAATTTCATATTTTTCTCCTCGTACCAATCCTTGTGCCATTACATCATTCGATTGAGTAATCTCTGTGTAACCCGTTTCTATGATAATATTACCATTTCCATCAGTGAGTCATATTCTTTGCACCATTCCATTAATGATTTTTTCTTTTCAATCATGTTGAATGATAGTTCCATCTTTGAGCTTGGTACCTATTTCTCTCATTTCAAAAACCTTAAAAAGTCTTTTTTTATCATCGAGTATTTGGATATCTGTATATTTTGGATTAAGAAGATATTCTCCATTAAGATCGATAACTCCCATAATATTTTCATTATTTTTGGGAGCAACACGTATAAAGCCATTATCGATATCAGGCGTATGAATATAAGAGAAATATTCTTCTGATACAATCTTTTTCTCGAGATTTATAATCTTTGTTCCGTGAGCATCTTGAAAGAGTAATATACCATTCTGCTTCGTATGGATAAAAGCAGAATCAGGAGTCATAGTAATATGATTCTTCCTGAGAAGAGCGGTAGCTTCTGATTCTATTCTTATTACGATCTCAATATTATTTTGTTTATAAAGTGTATCGGTATGTGCTTTAAGGGCTTTTAGATTACTTTCATATCATCCTTTAAACATTTCTTCTCGAGCTACTTCTGCCATTTTTTGATTAAATTGTCTTTTCTTTCATTTTGATTCAATTTCATTAAATGTTACTCTTTCATTATTAATGATTTTAAAGATTTCTCCGTCAACTGATATTTTAACCCCATCTTTTCCTAAAAGATTTCCTTGTTTATCAATGATGAGCCATTTCCCATCAGGAACTTTATTCTTTACTGCAGCGACTCCATCTTCCGTAAAATCATCAACATAATGAAATGGTGCTTTGAATCTATTTCCATCTGAATCAATGATATATTTCACTCCATTTTTTCTATCTACCCCTATAACCATATCACACTGAATCTCTGTCATGAAGCTGTATTTCTGACTCTTTTTATTTGGATGTTTTTTTGTATACTTAATCCGATAATCTTCCCCATCAAATACCCGATATCCTCCATTTTGGAATCGTTGAATAGAACCAAATGAAGCATCTGGAATTCCACCGGAGATAACCTTTCCTGTTTTGTCAATCATATAATTTAACTCTTTGCCATCCACCACTTCTGTTACAGCTGCTTTCCCATCTTTAAAATGACTCGCATAACTATATTCTTTGAAGACCTTCTTTCCTTTTATATCACGATATTCGTATAATGTTTTACCATCCTTTTCTATTTCCCGTATAGCGAATCCTTTTTCAAAACGAAGAGCTTGGAATTCTCTTTTTGTCAGATTGCTAGAAGTATTACGAGCTACTATTTCATCATATTTTATAAAAACTTCCTTCATAAGAATAAGAGAAGAATTCATCTTTTCTAAAGTACTTAGTAGTGTTTCTTTTCCGGGGAAAGAAACAGCTTTAATGCTTTTTATAGTATTGATTGTTACTTCTTTTATTTCTTTAATATGAGCTATTCTGGTGGTTCCACTCACTCATGACATAACCTTCTCATTTGTAAGTGTTCGAAGTTTTGTAATTCCTATATCGATATGATCATATCCTGTAATCATTTTTTTGTGAAGAAGCTTTTGTATATCTTTAAAAGGAAGCATTTCTTGAATATTTTCTATTCATGCTCCAATGTTCTTCCCGATAGTTTGTATTCTTTTTTCCATACCTACTGCATCGAGTAAGTCATCTCATCAGCTTTTTACAAGGTTATCAACAACCTTGCGAATTCATCCATAATCAGGAATATCCTTCAATACTCTTGTTCCTTGTCTGACTTCGTTAACCATCTCTTGTATGGCTTTCCCCGTGAGTCACTCTTTAAATCGAACACGATCAACGGTACTTAAAAAACTTTCTAAATGATCCCAGTTTTTTACTTCTCTTATATCAGTAATAGTTTCTTTCGGAGCTTTCACTTCTTCTGTTGCATTTGCTTTCTTTTTTGATTTCTTTAATGAAGACTTCGCATTATCTGGTATTTTTTCTACGGTTTTGAATATTTTAGGAGCTTTTACTGGAACTATTTCTTCTGGTATTTTAAATTTGAGACGAAGCTTCCCTGATTTTAGAGCAGCACTCATTCCTTTTGCACCAAGGATGGTTGCCATAACATTTCCCGTAATTTTTCCAATAGCTTCTGCCTTTTGTTCTTCTGGAAGACTTTCGAGCTTGTCCCATTCTTTACTGAGCATAGTACAGAAATCTCCCCAGAGTTTCTCTCAGTTTGTACAATTCTTTGTAAGATAGGTATAAAAACTGCCGATACTTGAATACACAGCGTCACGGAGTTCTGGATGAGTGGTAAGAAGAAAAGCAAAAACTATTGTTCCAGTGAATGCTTCAAAAGCACCTTCACCAATTCCTTTTATAGCAAATAGTGTATTTTTTGCTAAATCTAACTTCTTTTCTGTTACAACGTAACCTACAAAAGATTGTACATCTTCAAGTTTTTTCCCAAGTAATTCCTCTATTTGTTTTTGATAAAAATGTAGTTTTTTCTTCTCATCCAGAGTGAGTTCTTTTCCTACAAAGGAAATAAGAAGTTTCCGATAGTCTTCTTCGATATTTTTCTGTATAGAACGTATAGTATCTCCGTATATCTGTTTTCTTCATTGTAATCAGATAGTATTTAGGGCAAAATCTAAGACCATACAACCATCATTGATATTTTCTCTGTATTCTGAATTTATTTCTTGCATCTGACGTCTATACTGAAGGAGTCGTTTTTCTGCTTTTTGCATATTTTCATTTGGAATCGACACTCCTTTATCTATGCAAATTCCTGGATCAAGTGGATTTTTAACAAGAAGAGTATCCACTTTGGTGAGTATGCTTTCAATATCTCCTATACTATTTACTTTTTCTCCATTCACAACGGTATTGAGCACCAACATTATTTGCCCATTATGTTTTTTGAAATATGCTTTATTCTCTATTCAACCATTAATTCCTCAGAGTTGAGCTTTTTGTAAGAGTGTATTGAGGATGTTGATAGTATCGGTATTTTTAATACTATTTTTTTCAATAGAATTTACTTTTTTTATCATCTCATCGAGATGAGATATATGATGATGAAAGGATTTTAAAACCTCTCAGGAATGATGTTCTTTATGATTTTTATTGGGTATTTCCGAATGAAGAAGCTCCTCATTCATAACATAAGATGGATTTTGTTCCTTTGACATATATTTGTTTTTTTTGGATAAGGTTTAAAGACAGGCAATTTCTTGTTCTAAATCTTTCATTTCTTGTTTCTGTAATTGTCATTCTTGTTTCTGTAGATACTTCCTAATTTGAGTACTAAGAAGTTCGAGTTCCGTATTTACTTGTGTGAGAATTTCTTTCTCAAGGGGGATGTATTTATCCATAAAATACGATAGATCTTCTTGTATATTTTGATGAATATCATCCAATACTAGAGACTCTTTTATATCATGTGGGATAAGAAGAGACTTTTTTATGTAATCTTTTATATGAGACATATTATATTGATAAGATAAGAATTATTCTCAACTTATCATTTTTTCTTTTTTAAAGCAAAAACCTAATTAAATAATGAATTGACATATAATATATTTTTTGTGTAGTATTTATAATAAATATTCAGTTTTTTGCTTTAAAAAAGACTATATGATATAGTCGTACGTATAATTATATCTTTATATATTTTTTATGGCAGAAAGTGCGAAACAAACAGTATCACAATGGGTAGATATTATAGATATTCATTCTGACGGAATAGAAGATACACATTCAGAGATAGTACTAAAAGATATTCTTAAAAAAGATTTGCAGGTACTGTGGAAACGAAAAATAGAAGGGAAAATTACTGATACTGAATATAATCGATTTGCAAATACAGCAAAGTATATTTTTGAGAAACAAAACATTTGATTTACAGAAATAAGAAAAAAGTATATGGAGAAAAGAAATATAACATTGAGGGATTCAAATACTTTTTTGGAGAATTTATCCCTCAGTGTATCTGATTTTGCCGAGGAATCAGGGAACAAGACAACGAAACTCTGAAAATTTATACGGAATGTATCAACAGATGCAATCGTGATAAAAGAACAACTCCTTTCAGATAATACACTTGCTTGATATACGGATGCAGTAGGAAATTATACAATTTCAGTGAAAGATTTTGAAGCAAAATTAAAAACACAGGATTTGAATACTATTAATACTAAAGAGATTACGAGTTATATCTACCATCTTCACAAGAAGTGACAGCTTACAAAACAAACATTCGAAAATAAATTTAGTCCTGACAATCTGAGAAAATTTACAAATGTATGGTCTCTTAAAATAAAAAACGCCTATAATCTTGGTGATGGAGGGAGAAAAGAAAATGATATCAGTTTGACAAAAGAAGTTCTGAATTTTTTCATAGGTAACGAGAGGGAAGTGGAAAAAATTTTAGCCGAGGTATTTCGTGATCTGCTTGGTAAAAAGGAAATACAAACTGCTCACAAAATTTATGAAGACGCTAAAAAATCGAAACCTACATTTTTTAAACG
>JBAZVV010000015.1:14255-16240 GCA_041660685.1 Candidatus Altimarinota bacterium
ATTCAGAAAAAATCCAGAAAATAATGAGTCTATAGAAAAGCATAACAATCTTGTTGATAAAGCATACGATGTCTTTGGAAATAAGGGGGATAAAAAGAAATTCTGTAAAGAGTTTAATGAACTTTTGGCTAATTGATTTAGTGCTTATGAAGCAAGTTATAAGTTTATCGGCGGTAGCACTAATGTATGAAAGTTTCAGAAACTTATGCAGGACATATCAAATATGGAAAAGAAAGAAGTACAAAATATAGATAAACAAATACAAGAATATAGTACTAAAAATTCTTCCATATATGGCAAGAATTTTGATAAACTTCCATTTGATGAAAAATTAAAACTAGCCGAGCAAAACAACGACCCAGGACTTGTTGATGTATTAAAAGAGCAGAATAAACATAAAATGAGTGCCGAACAATCAGGGACCATCGGAACAAATTTTATTGCAGCAACTACAGCGATGTCTAGTGCAAAAAATTGAGTTCCTCTTAATCAGATAAATAAAGTGGTTGATTTGACTACAAAAATTATGAGTACAGAAAAGAGAATTAGTATCACTACTATTCAATCAATACCATGATTAAGAGATGTGACCGATATATCTCAGGTATGGAAAAATCCTAAAAAAGTAGAATTACTTTCTACATATCTGAGTACCAAACCGAATCCAACAGAAGAAGAGAGAAGTATTCTTGCATTAATTCCTCTCAAAGGAGAACAATCTAAAGAGTTAGTTAAAGCGACACAACATATTACCGAATCAGCATATAATAATCTCAGAAAGACTGGTAAAATTCAGGATTTTGTCTTTGCAGAAAACTTGATTGATACAATCGAGCCAAATATCACATTATCTCAACTTGATAAAAAATTAGAAAAAGAAATTATAAATATAATCCCTGGACACATTGGAGATAAAGAGAATACATTAAATTCTTACAATAAAGAACAGGTTTTATATACGAAACTCTCAACACTCCCAGATAATGAAAAAATACCCTTACAAGAAATGAATGGAGGCTCTTGTTTTGTTCAGAGGAATGGAAGCAATTATACGGTATCTATCGATAAAAAGACCGAAGTGATTTGCTCATTAAACGAAGTGGAATCAACGATTAATTCCTATCGTTTTCTACATGAGATGGGCTTAGGCGCTATCGGCTCTAAAATGAATGAATTTCTTTCTACTATTGAAGCTACTAGTTCACTTTGCCCAGAACTTGATGTGAAAAAAGGGTTTCGTGAACCACAAAAACGTGTATTATTGAACATTGTAGATACGATATTCGATCTCAATATGGGAAATACAATGGCTTCGGAAAGTATGGAAGCAACACATATTGATACTATCAGAAAACTTAATAACGAAGCCCATAAAAAATGACCATTTGATGGACAATTAAGAGCAAAATGAATTTTGACTCCACAATGAGGTTTTAGCCAAGTAGGATTCAATAAGTTTTTGAATCAAAAAAAGATATCATAAAATGAATACTGTGAGAGAAGCATAAAAGTTCTAGATAAAATTCATCTATTTAATAAGTAACGAAAAGAAAGTCTTATTTTCTCAGAGGAAATTCGAAGGTACAATCACTGAATGTTACCAAAAGAATTTCAATGGTATTTTACCACAAAAAAAGACCGCGTACATAATACGCGGCCCATAAATAGTTCGAAGATATCTACACCATCCTTACGGAAATGTAAATTATCACTAAAACACTATCACTTCTTCTCTCAGTTCAGGAATTTTAACCCTTGAAACATCTATCCTTCTGCGATTCATAGTATTACGAAAACCCTGAGAAGATCCTTTGCGTACACCGTGTACGATACAAAGCATCATCTTTGGAGCCTTTGGTAAACTCCGATACCATTGGAGAAGATCCTTCTCATCCGCATGACCAGAGAAATGAGTATAGTGGTGAATCTTTGCTTCCACTACTACCCCCTTCATAGGTTTCCGCGGAACTTTTTTGGTACTATTT
>JBAZVV010000016.1:0-16215 GCA_041660685.1 Candidatus Altimarinota bacterium
TCTTCTTGTAGGATTGGATAATTCTCAGATACAGGCTATTGTGCAATCAGGAAACAAGGCACTGGAGTCACTCCGGGGGTCAAGATATCCTATGATTGATGCACATGTGCATGTTGTAAATTTCCTACAGGAAACAAAAGGATTTGCAAGCCTCATTGCTCATATGGATGGAGCAAATATACAAAAAGCGGTAGTTTTTTGACTGCCTGTGACTAAACAATGGTCCGAATATGAACGAGAGGCTCCAGAATATTATCTCGATGATGATAGTGAATGCTATTATTATGGTACAACTGATACTATTGTTGCCGAAGAATATAAGAAACTTTCTCCAGAAAATCAGGCACGAATTTATCCACTCATCTGTGGGTTTAATCCTGCTGATAAACATGCAATTAAACACATAAAACGAATGTATGATCTCTACCCAGGAGTATGGAGTGGTATTGGAGAAATTTTACTCAGACACGATGATCTTACTCTCCTGACGAGTGGTGATATTCCTCGGATTAATAGCAAAACACTCTATCCTATCTTTGAATTTGCTGATGCCTATAATCTTCCTGTTTCTATTCATAATAACATCTCTACTACCTGGATCGCCGATCGTCCGAAGTACCTCCATGAATTAGAAGAAGTTCTCCGTGAATTTCCTCGAATGAAGATGATATTTTGTCATTGTGGTATATCTCGTCGAGTGTATGCTCCATTCTAGAAGAAGATGATCGAACGTCTTTTGCTTCAATACCCGGGTCTGCATATTGATTATTCCTGGATTATTTTTGATGAGATTATCTGTAAAGATGCAAAACCAGATCCTGAATGGATAGAACTGACCGAACGTTTTTCTACAAGGATTCTTATAGGTTCTGATGTTATAGGGAATTTCCATAAAATGGGCGTTATTAATCATCGGTATGATGTATTTCTAGAATGCTTGAGCGAAGAGACTCGACAAAATATATGCATCAATAATGCAGAACGACTTTTTTCAGGAATGAAATGACGAGTGGAAAATAACCAAAAACGAATATATCCAGATTGTTTTTAAATAAAGATTTGCCATATAGAGAATTGTTGTTATATTTCAGGAAATACTTCTTACAATAGATAAAATATGCTATATAATAACTATACTGAAACATTTTCTTTCGAGAGATTTTGAGAGGGTGACACTCTTAATGTCACAACACTCGTTAAAAAGATAGGTGATAAAGTACTTTGAGTTCTGCCTGAAAATACCTGAGACTCTATAATACTTCGATCCTTGATAGAAGTAGTGGAACTTCGAGCACAAGCATTGGATGTATTATTTAATAATCCTCCCAGAGAAGAGGAATCTTGTGAAAGAAATGGTCCAAGTATCGCTATATATACTCCATCTTGAGAGCTAGATCTTGTAAATACTACCTACATTCAGGTTTCAGAACTCCCTTCTGGATCAGAAGCAAAAAGACTTGCAAAAGAAGGGGGACTAGTTGAAGCTATCTATGACGAGATAGAATCTGTACGAGTAAAGGCAATGAGTCCACTTATAAAAGAAGGGGGATATTGTGGGAAAGTCTTTACAATGAAATCAGGTTTCAGATGACGATGGACATCATTACCAAATAAAAAATATGGCGGAGATATTCGTGTTGCAGAAGATGTAACAGAGATTAATGATATCAAACCACTTTTTTCCACGGAAGGGATTGAATGAATATCATTTGGGTTTTATAATCTTGTTCAAGATTTACGAGAAAAAATAGACAGTATTATGCCAGAGATACCAGAACTCCTATCTTCATTTGAAGAATTATCTTATCTTTCTTATATTTGAGATGTTATTGTAGATGAAGGACCATTTTTTGTTTGTTTTAAAAAAGGAGATGTTTTCTTGACAGTTAATAAGGCATATGTAGCAGCATCCTGATATACTCTTGAAGAACTACAAGATCCGAGAACTGTTCTCTATAAAGGAGGTGAGAAAGGAGTAGTAACAGCCTATGTGAATAGTCTCAAGGATACAGGACACTATCATGGACTTTTTTATCTTACTCCTAAATCTTGACCTTCTATCCCGGCTTCTTGGGATACATTTGCTATCAGTAGTAATACAAATACAACCGTCCGTATCGGAAGTATGGCAGAACCAGGATTAGACTTGAATAGTATATTTACTAGCAAATAAGATTATAATATAAAAAGTGCCGAAAGGCACTTTTTATATTATAAGTTTCTTCTCGTGAGAGTTGGATTTCTTTGAATCGTTTGTTCGATTTTTTGGAGTTCTGTCATGTTTATGAAGAAGGATGAAGA
Organism: Candidatus Altimarinota bacterium; assembly: GCA_041660685.1. Classification (GTDB taxonomy): domain Bacteria; phylum Patescibacteriota; class Gracilibacteria; order BD1-5; family UBA2023; genus UBA1545. The sequence continues at coordinate 2,302 of JBAZVV010000016.1, forward strand.
TTCACAGAATACTTCCACTCCTATTGTTTCTCACTTCTCATCGTATTGAGGTACAGCAAGTCCATTTTTTACTTGCTGATTCTTAGATATCTTATTTGCTGCTATGAGTTCCTCTTTGATGAGTTGATAATATTTTACTGCATACATATATCGATCTGCCTCCTTTTTTAATTTTTCAATCGTGTCTTTTGAATCCTTGTGTGTATTTGATGCATCTTTCGGATTCCATACTACTAATCACCAACTTGTACCCACATTAAAACATTTTTTATTGGTATCTCACTTTTGTGCGAGCATATAAAAATCATGGCGTATTTTATCGACTTTTTTTGCAATTTCTGAAATATTATTCCCTTTCATAAGGAGTATGAATTCATCTCATCCATATCTATAAATCTCATCCCCTTCGCGTATATGATTCTTAATGTGTTTCACGAGATTTTCTAGGACAGTATCCCCGGTATTGTGTCCATATATATCATTGATTCTCTTAAAATTATCGATATCTAGAAAAAACATCGTTATGCTTTCGGCATCTTGTTCTCTCTGATTCTGCATTATTATTTCCTGGAAATCTTCATCGAGAGCATGTCTCGTATAAGCTCTTGTAAGAGTATCGGTCCTGAGGAGTTTTCTTGTTTTTTCTAATTCATTGTACATCTCTTGTGTATCTATCAGTTGTCGAGCCGTCCGAATGTCACCACCAGACTTATTAGGAAAAGCAGACCAGAGAAAAGTTTTCTCACCATATTTTGTATCCATTGTAAAAGCAATATTTGTATATCCTTTCCCTGTTTTGAGTATTTTTATATATTCCTCGACTTTTTCGAGATTTTTTCATTTATAGAGAAATCTCATAATGATATACTGCCACTCTTCCTTCGGAAGTTTTGTTTTCATCTCGTTATAATGAGCGATAATCTCCTCTTTGGAGTAGCCTGTCTCTTTCTCCATTTCTGGATTCCATATTAGAGGAAAGCCCTCTTCTGTGTATTGTACAATAGGAGATGGAGCTATCTCAGCAAATTCTCTTAGTGCGTTATTTTCTTGCAGGAGTCCATTTTTTTCGTTATATTTATGAATAGCTACACTGAAAGAAGCAAGAAGAAAGGAAACAAGGTATACAGCAGACCCTGGTACCATACCATTGATATATACCATCATTCCGCTGATAGATCCAAATGTTATAAAACTTATAGTTTTGATAGGCAATCATTCTCTTAATTGGCCCATAATCTGTTGTTTGTAAGCATTTGCATAAGCGAGGGACAAAAAAAGTACAAAAAATAAACTTCCAATTTTCCATATATCATCATTCTTAAATTTATTATACAATTCTCCACGAAATTCTCTGTCTTGAAGAATTCTTGTATATTTTTCCGCTTCCTCATCGGTAAGAGTATATTCTTTTACTTTCAAAATAATTTCTTTTATTTTTTTTCTGTCTTCTCCGGGAGTATCGGCCCAAGGATTAATATGCAAGAAATCTGTTATTTGTTCCTGGGTTGTATTAATTGTTTTAATAAATCAGTTTTTTCATTCTTGTATAACAGAAGTATCGTTTCAACTTTTTGGTACAGAGAGGGTATTTAATGCTTTATTTTGAGTAGTTAATAGTGTATGAGGTACTCATTTTATCTTGTTTTCATTTGATATTTTCTCTAGTTCTGTCAGTACAACTGTACCATTGCAAAGTGCAAGACTCGTGGCGAGAAAAGTAGTAGAAAAAGAATTTTTCATTATGGAATTTTTAGGAGAAAAAAGACAATTGACTTAAGTACAAAGTATATATAATGATTTTTTCTTTAAAAGCAAGGATGTTGTGAAAAAACTGAGTCGTTAAATTTTGTTTTTCTTTCAGTATCTATATACTCTACATATATTATATTCACTTCCTCGTTTCTTCATGGCACTCTATCAAAAATACCGACCCAAAGATTTTCACTCGCTTTTCGGACAAACCTTTGTGCGAGAAGTTTTGCAGAATGCACTTATGCAAAATCGTACGGTTTGAGCCTATCTTTTTCATGGATCCCGAGGAACGGGGAAAACAACCGTGGCACGTATTTTGGCGAAGTGAGTGAATTGTCTGGGTCTTACTGTGGATGGAAATCCTTGCGGAGAGTGTCAAAATTGTCGTGATGCAGAAAGCGGGAGCCTACTCGACATTATCGAAATCGATGCCGCTTCCAATACGGGAGTTGATAATATCCGAGATATGATTGAGCGTGCTCAGTTTCAACCAACTCAGGCACTCTATAAAGTTTATATTATAGACGAGGTACATATGCTTTCCAAAGGAGCTTTTAATGCACTTTTGAAAACTCTAGAAGAACCACCGAAACATGTGAAGTTTATCCTCGCGACAACCGAGATTCATAAGATTCCTGATACTATTATTTCCCGTTCTCAGCGTTACGACTTCAAACGAATCAAGAACGAAGATATTATTGAGCGACTGCATTTCATCGCTCATGAGGAACAGATTCAGGTTGAAGAATCAGCATTAGAATTGATTGCAAGACTGGCAAAATGAGGTTTGCGAGATGCTATAACACTTTTTGAACAATATAGTGTCGGAGGAGTTTTGAAACGAAAATATATCGAGGAAAATCTGGAACTTATTGGTGATGATTTCCTTTCAGATTTTACAGAAGCTCTTATCACGAAAGATACTGAGAAGACTCTCAAAAATCTCACTTTTCTTCGTGAAAAGAGTTTAGACGTACGATTATTCTTGGAACAACTCCTCTTTTTTGTCCGAGATAGTATGAAGGAACATTTGAAGAAATCTGATTTTGGAGAATATGCAAAACTTTTTGAGACATTTGAAGGAATCTATGGACGACTCAAATTTTCTCCTGATCCATTTCTTCTCCTAGAAACGAGCACTTTTCGATGCATTGCAAATTATCCTGTGATTTCTCAGGAAACGAATATACCTGAGAAAAAAGAAAACAAATCCTCATTAATATCTGAACAAAAATGAGAAAAACGAGTTATTTCAGAAGTGAAAGTACCAGAAATCAAAGTATCACAAAAATCATCTGAAAATACAGCGACAACTTTTGATTTTAGTCGATTCGTGGAACATATTCGTACCGTTCCGAAACGTTCTTTCATCGGACTCTGACTCCGAGTAGCCACTTATAGTGAGGAAGGAAATAACATCATAATTCATCCAGATAGCGATTTTAATTTTAAGAAACTCGAGACTGCCGATGTCCGTTTGTTTCTACAAGAGACATTGGATACACTTTTTTGAGTTGGGTACCAGATTGATATCCGCAAATGAGGAACGGGCAAACAAATAAAGAAACCAGAAGCATCGCTCGTAGATCATGCTATGGATATATTTTAATATTTTTTTCATTTCCTATCATTTTTAATTATGCGACTCCCTTTTCTTTTTAAGCTCATTCTCAATCGTTACTTTTTTCAAAAACTTTTTGCTATTGCTCTACTTTTAATAGGGATTTATTTCTTGGAATCCTTTTTGGCTATTTTCCTCATAGCTTTCCTTTTTTCTTACCTTTTTCTTGATGTTGCAAAAGTCATTAGTCTTCATATGATGCAACTCAGTGATCATATGTCATACAGATTTGTACGAAAATTGCTTCGTACAGGAGCATCACTTCCTATGGTAATTACTCTAGTATATGTTACATTTATTGTTGTGATAATTTCCCTTTTCTATACGCTTATTCCTCATATGTTAGAAGAATGAAAGGGGCTGATACATGATGCACCCGCCATCACCAATCAATTACAAACAGCTATATCTCATCTGGAAAGTACTCTTCATATGGATCTTGGTATTAATAAAGCACTGAATAGTGTTTTTAATCCTGGATCTGTTCAAGAAATCGTTCGGGGAATGTTTGAGAATATTAAGAATATCGGTATTTTCCTTACAAAGTTTTTTATCGCCCTGATTCTGAGTTATGTATTTTTGATAGATAGAAAAAAAATCACCCATTATCTTGAGACGATGAAAGGTGGGAATTTTTCCTTTCTCTATGAAGAATATATTGTTATATTTGGTAAGATCACAAAGGGATTTTGACTGATTTTCAAAGCACAGGCAATTATTGCTTTTGTAAATGCTATTTTGACAATTATAGGACTTCTGATTATCAGCTTCTTTCATGGAGTAGAAACTTTTCCATACATCATCACACTCGGAGTAATTGTGTTTATTTTTGGATTTGTTCCTATTCTCGGGACCTTTCTTTCGGCTATTCCTATTTTGATTATTGGTTACAATTATGGTGGTGTAAACGTGATTATGGCAATCATTGGTATGGCAGCTTTTATACATGCGGTAGAAGCATATTATCTCAATCCGAAAATAGTGTCTTCGTATATGGAACTTCCCGTATTTTTGACTTTCTTAATCCTCCTTGTTTCCGAACATATTTTTGGATTTGTTGGACTTCTTATTGGGGTGCCACTTTTCTATATTCTCGTGGATGTTCTCAAAGATTTTGATCACTTTATCACTAAGATTTCCCATGCATCCACCCTATTCCATGAGACCAAGGATGGTACCAAAGAAGCTATTTCTCAGGATATACGACTCAGTCGTTCGGGAAAGAGAGAAGGAAAATAGAAAAAGTCTCAAATCTGTATCGTTTATAATATTTTATATTGATAATCTTTCCAGATTATGCAAAAAAATCTCCCCATCAAACAATCCAAAAAATCCTACAAAGGCTTCACCCTCGTAGAACTCATAGTAGTAATAACCATGCTTGTTATTCTTTGAACTATAGCATTCCTTAATCTCTGAGGGTTTCAATCTAATGCCAGAGATAGTAGAAGAGTATCGGATATGAGTAACATAAGTAAAGCACTTGATATAGCCATAGTCACTCAAGGAAATGCTCCTATTCCATCTAATCCTATCAGTTATACAGGATGACTGGTAACTCTCCAAGTAGGAACTATAACAAGTACTACAGTACCAAGGATGAATGGAGATTTCACTGATCCTCTTACTAAAACTCCCTATAACTATTCTATATTCAACAATAGTAGATACTACCAGATTGGTATAGATTTTGAGAATAGTCTTTCTTATAATACAAATCCTCATTCTCCTCTCGCCCTTTGGGAGAGAGGTTGGGAGTGAGGGCTTATAGAAACCGTCTATGCGGATAATGTAACTAAATTCTCAAAACTCTCTGGAAGCTATACCTTTGATCCTTCTCTTCCGTCACTCTTCCCGATATCCGGAACTACCAACTCTGCCTCTGGAGGTATCTTCTCTCCCGATGCTTGTTTCGTCATGAATAATGTTTCTACGAATACTTTTAGTTCCAATTCAGGAACTTGTGTAGCAAAGAAGAATATGAGTTTGAATACTCTTGATACTTCTCTTGTGGGATATTGGGATATGGAGACTTTAACTGGTGGATTATTAAAAGATTTGAGTGGGAATGGGAATGATGGAAGTTTTTCAGGAGGAATGGTTGCAAGTACTGCCTTAACAGGAGGAGTTTTGGGAAAGGGGATGAGTTTTAATGGGGGTGGTAATACTATTATAGTTGGCAAAAACGGTCTTAAAGGTACAGAAGGAACTGTATCATCGTTAGTAAAATTAAATGTTGTAACAAATGCGATTACGACAATCTTTGATTTTGCTGGTACAGGCTGGAGTGGTGCAATTTTAGTTGCAACTACTGATAAATGAAATGGCGATGCTATAACATATTTTCAATATGGAAATGGAGTTTCTCCTCTATGAAAATTACCTTCTATGAATTCACCTACCGTTTCTCAATGGCAGGAAATAACCGTAACTTATGGTACTTTTGGTTCCAGATTATATATTAACGGAGCATTAAATGCATCAGATTTAAAAGTTCCAAATATTGATCTCAGTTATTATTCAGGGGCTTATATTGGATCTAATGGTAATGTCACTCGTTACATCAATGGATCTCTCGATGATCTTAAAATCTACAACCGAGCTCTCTCTGACGATGAAATTAAACAGCAGGCAAAAATAGCAGGATTTTAGAAAATATTCCCGAAAATATTTCTTGAATTTTCTCTAAAATCTCTATAATCAAAATACATCTTCAAATGACTCGTGCATCTGCCTCGATTTTTTCTCTACAATTTTGTACGCTTTCAAAGGAGTGACTCAAGAATGGTGTGGTCACCGTACCTTCCAGGTTGCTCCTCACGCAAATCTCCATGCTTGATTTGCGATTACCGCCGAAAGGGAATACAAATGGGGTTACAACGGCATCGAGGATGTTCCTATGAAAATAAAAAACTTACACAGATTTGTGTAAGTTTTTTTGTTTCTTAGTTATTTCTTTCCGATATAAACCCAAGCCTTTTTACTACTCTGTAATGAGACTTTGACTCGCTTATAAGCATCTCCTTCGTATATATCCAGAGGAATGAGATCTTCTGATACAATGGGGGAAACAATACCTACTAGATGATGTCCTATTTTTCTTTCTCCTACCAAGTAGAGTCCCTCTAAAAGAGTGTCCGATACTCAAAAATTCTCTAGCACATCAGATTCTCCGAGCAAGGTTCTACCTATGATTTCCTCTTGAATCCGAGGATCCTGCAATGTCCCGTAGGAAAATAGAAATTCTGACATAAAATATTCTTTAATTTTTAATACAATAAAGAAAGGCAACATTCCGAGGACGTGTCTCATTTCCTCCTGTTGCATTTGTTTGAAATGGTATAATTGCACTCATATTCCAATAAATACCATTTGGATATCCAGTTCCGACACCACCTACACCATTTCCATGAGTATGACTTTTAAATTCATCAACTTGCCAACTTCCCAAAACACGTCCAGTATCTATATTTCTTCCATTATCGAGTCCACGAATAAATTCTCCGCGTAAATCCGGACGACCTCCAGTTCCATCGGCCGGAGACCAGTTCGTGGGACAAGTTCCAAGATTAAACGCCATGATTGCTCCAGATGGAACAGTTGTAGTATTGAGCGTCGCGACCTGAGTGGTGACATTTGTTAACTGAGTATCGAGTGTTTCAAAATTTGTTACCATTTTATTCCACTCGGTAGAACTCAGACCAGATCCACTCGTCACCCGATTAACCGGTACAGAATAATTCAGTGTAACTGCATATACCACAGAAATAACCAGTATAGTAAGAGCAAATCCAGATCCAGCAATAGCGCCATTTATAAATTTCTCAGAGAATCCTTGTATTTTAGAGTGTTGCATTGCAGGATATGTTATAGTATAAGAAATATATTATGGTGCAAAAGTACATTGATCAAAATTCCCAGTATCAAACATACAACTGACTGGTGTATGGCTTGTACTACAACTATTTGATGCAGTGGCATTACCTCCATTTACTCAGGAACAAGCCCACGTATAGGTACTGTAGACGCCGTTATCTACTATAAGAGTGGGCGTTCCGACAGTACATAATCCAATAGTAGGTGTTGTGGAAGTAGCAGGAGGAGTTCCACATACTCCATCTGCGGGCACATTGGTTGCAGGAACGAGAGCGATGGTAGTACCTGTAGTGATTGTTTGGCTTCATAAAAATGTCTCTATTCCGTTTATGGCAGTTGTTCCGTTCCAGGTAGCGCCATCGACCACGATATTATTAATACCCCCAGTAGCTGTATAATTTCCTTTGATAAAAGCATAACCTACTCCATTAGTTGCAGCAAATACTTGACTTATAATAGAAGGAAATTTCAAGGCAGATTTTGCATTTTCTCAGTTTTCTAATGTTGCGAGAATTTGATATTTTCGCTCAGAAGGAAAATAACTATATCGATATTCTTGAAATCCATCATACGATATAAGACCTTCCCCATTGACTTTAAGAGATTGAAGAAGGGTATCATTTATTATTCCATAATATCCAGTCATCGTAAGTCCAGACCCAACAATTGATATGTTATAGCCAGTAGCTGTTTTGGAGGTATTAATAGGTTTTCCTGCCGCAAGTGCTATATCAAATCATGTTGCGATAGTTGCAGCATTAGAGATACGTTTAGAATCCCGAGAGTTACTGATATACCCACTTACAGAAACAAAAGCAATAGTTCCGAGAATAGCGAGAATTGAAATAACGACGATGAGTTCCACAAGGGTAAATCCAGAAAATGATTTTTTTTGTTTTTTTGGTGGCATGGAACTACAATATAAGAATATAAACTTCTTTCTATTCCCCGGGAGAAAGTATACTTCTGGAAGAGTATAAAGTCAAATGAATATTTAATAAGTATCTGCTGTATTTACCATAATAAAGTGGTTGTACTTTAATTATAGAATATTTTGACTTCTTGAAAAACTTGCAAATTCCTGCAAATTTATATAATAGCCCACATTTCTAATCTTATTTATTATGGACCCTGCGTCACTCAGTATATTTCTTATCCTTCTTCTCCTTCTCGTATTTTTCGCAGGGACTGAAATTCCTCTCATGTCTATCTCTGCACACGTTATTGTATCTGCGGTTAAAAAACGTCGATTTGGTGCTATGACACTTCAAACTATCAAGAACCAAAATGAGCGTCTACTTATGACGAATCTTGTCGGGACTACCGCAGTAACTATCGCGATTTCCAGTTTCTCTACTATTGTCGCACTGGATGTTTCTCATCAATTCTCTCTTCCTGGAGAGTTAGGGATAGCCATTGCTATGCTGACTGTTTCTACTATCATCCTGCTTTTTGGAGAAATCACCCCGAAGATTCTCGGAGTACGATTTTCTGATCAGGTAGCATTCTCTGTCGCTCCTATTTATCGAGTACTTATGTTCTTATTATTTCCACTCAATTGGCTCATTGAGTACTTTGTTCGATTAGTGAGTTTCCTTACTTGAGCCCAATCTAATCTCCACAATAAGCGAATGTCCGCAGAAGAATTTGAAGCATTCATCGATATTTCTCATGAAAAATGAGCAGTAGAATCTGATGAGCATAGAAAAATTAAGAGTATTCTTGATCTCTCTGAAACAGAAGCTTCATCCGTTATGACTCCACGAGTATCGGTCGATTTTGTTTCTGAGGAGATGACCGTTAAGGAATTGTGCACTTTCTTCCTTACTTCGAGTCATTCTCGTATCCCTGTATTTTCTGAAACTCCTGACGATGTCGATTATGTCGTAACTATGCGAGAAGCATTGATTTGGAAGGAAGAAGGTTTTGGTGAAAAGAAACTCAAAGAGTTAGATTTGGAGAAGATTATTAAAGTTCCTTCGACTCAGCCCATTGATCGTATATTCACGATATTTCAAAAATCCCATAAACATATAGCACTTGTGCTGGATGAGCATGGCGGTGTCGATGGAGTTATAACTCTGGAGGATATTATCGAAGAGGTTTTCGGAGATATCAAAGATGAAAAAGATCGAGAAGAGGAATATATCAGAAAAACTTCCAATGGAGCTATTATCGTTCAGGGAAGTGTGCTTGTGGAAGATGTGCTGGAAGAATATGGACTGACAAATACTTGTGTAAATATCAGTGAAGAATATATCGGTGAGACTATCGGTTATCTGATTCTCTCTCTTCTGGAACGATTTCCACGAAATGGAGAAGTTCTCGAATTAAAATGATGAAAAAAGACACTTATACTCACGATCGAAGATATCGAAGATGGTAAGATAGAGAGCGTACGAGTAGAGAGAGTATAGAGTACAAATATAAAAAGAGGATGGCAATCCTCCTCTTTTTTATATACATAATTAAGTTTTACATTTAGGATCTTATAGATATACTCGTAGTCCCTATTTCCTCATTTTTTTGACAAATCACATGGATAGAAGAATGCAAAAAGAGCTGGATAATGCCGTAGTAAATTTTGAAACTTTTAGATCTAATAGTGCTTTTCGAATAACAGGAAGAGGGATTCTTTCTATCAAAGATATATCAGATAAATTTAAAACAAATACCACTTTGATTTTAGAATGAGATATTATCATCACGGTAGGAGGGGAATGGCAACGCATTCATGATATCACTTGTAGAGTGATTGATATATTTCCAGGAATTCGCGAAGATTTTCTTGTTACGGTACGAAGATGTGATTTAAGCGGAAAAGATATCCCGACTCAAGTATTCCTCCAGCCCCATATACTTCATATCATGAAAGATACAGGACTTTCTGATGAAGATATCAAAAAAGTGAATGCCTTGAAATTTAAAAGTAACTTAGAAAAAAGAGATTATATTCTTCTTGAAAGAATCGCACAAGCCAAGGAATCTTATCGGTTAAAGACCGTAGAAAAATTACAGTCATTCATAAATCATACCAATGGTACGGTTGGAGAAATAGAACTTTTTTAAAATATATATTATACCTCATCTTATAATACTATGAAAAAATATCTTTTATTGTTACTCCTTTCACTTCTCTCGTTTTTCCCAAGCGTGCATGCTCTACAAGCCTTTTCACATCCAGTGCTTCAAAAAGCATATGAGCAGGTGAATCTGCTAATCACTCAGCAGGTGAATCAAGTTTCCCTCGATGAAACTGCCAGAATAAACATCGAACAACAGAAAGCAAAACTCTGAATAATCCTCCATGCTATTGATAGTGCTTTCCAGAAACACGATTCCAATGAACTCAAGAAACAAGCTCTATTGTTTCGTAACACTTACAAGGAAACTATTAGCTTCATACAAAATTTCGTAAATATCACAGTGGTATCATCGAATACTCATAAAAATATCCCAAAGGTAGGGGGGGGTACAGAAATCACAGGAAAAAGTACTGATATTACCTACTATGCAGATAGTTTTGAGTGAGGTGGTACCGCCAATGGGAATTTCTTTTCACAATCATTTTTCTCTGCTGCCGCGTGTGATATCCCTTTTAATACATTGGTACAGGTAGGGAAAGGAAATACTTCCGTCGTAGTAAAAGTAAATGATAGACCAAACTGTTCTCGACATGCTGATCTGATAGACCTTACTACGACTGCATTTCGATCCATTGGTAATATTTCCAGCGGGAGATTACAAGGGACTCTTAATATCCTCGGAAGTGTCTCCAAAGATTATACCAAAAAGATGATACCATCTGATACCTTTAGTGATCTTGGAATCACACTTGATGCCAATATACCAAATACGTATCTCATCAACGAAACACTTCATATTACTGGAAAAGAGCTTCTTTGAAAAGAATACACTCTTCTTTATTTTAAATCTCCCACAGGAAAAGATATTACTCTGAGTGATAAAAAATGAGTAGATGGGCGTTTTGAATATAGTCTCCCACTGAAAGAAGCTGGTAGATACCAGATGGTTCTCACATCTGGATTGGGTTTTGAAACGAATACATTCGTGGAAATCACCGTCCTAGACGATGCTATTTTCTCTGAAAAGAAACTTATTACATCGACGAAAATCCCTCAACAGATAGAAAAACTTGATATGGAACGAAAGGAGCTTTCGAGCGGAGTATCTTTTTATATTTTCCATTTTGCTCCTGAATATTTTCATACATTTACTATCAAAAATGAAGCCAAAACTTTTGTATACAAAGGTTTCTGAACTATTGCCATTGAAAGTAATGACTTGCAAGCTCTGGATATCAATATGCCTGTTTCTGTAGAAGTAACTTCCACAGAGAGCTCTACAAAATTCTCGCATGATACTTATACAAATCCAGTAATTATTTTCAGTCAAAATATGATACTCGCTCCGGGATATAGGACAGAGAAAAATGAGAATATCACGATTATGGAGGAAAATGGAAATCTCATCATTCGTGGAATAATATCAGAAGGAAAGAAAATAAAAAGTACTCTCGATATTACTTTGCCAAACGGAGATGTTCAGGTTTATACTTTTGATACGAGCAGTATTGATACTGATGGATATCTAAAACGCGGAAAAGTGTTTGAAAAAAGTATTCCTCTGAGCGATAAATGACTTTATCATGTAGAGATTAATTATAATGATGGTTTTGCAGCTTATAATGGCCCTTTTATATACGGGAATATACTTCCGATATACCCCAATGATTTTGATGAGGCACAAAAGAAAATTGATAATACAGATAGCTCTATCGTAGGAATAGAATCCCTGAATTTCGTAAATACCATACGAGCAAAATCTGGAAAATCCGCACTTTCTCTCGATGATACACTGAATAATCTCGCGACCATCAAAGCGAATGATATGGCAAATCACAATACTATCTCCCATACGGATTCCTATGGTACGACTATTGGTGGAACTGCCAAACGAAATGGTATACAAATCGCTGGAAGTATCGGTGAAAATGTCGCTGGAGGAACCTTTAGTTTCAAGTATCTTCTCGTTGGACTCGCAAATAGTGGAGGTCATCGGGCAAATATGCTTGATACCTGGGCAAAAATGGGGGTTGGATATGCTGTCAAAGATGGACAGGTATATTATGTACAAGTGTTCGGGGAATAGGTTCGGGGTTTTTATGAAGTAAGTAAATGACAGGAGTATTTTTATTTCTTTTCTTTTTTCTTATGAAATATTTATTGATGGTTTCATGGCTCGTATGAGCTGTAGTTTTCTCATTTTCTGAAGTTCAAGCAGTAGACGTTATCGTGAATAACGTTAATCTCGGGTCTTGTAAGAGTTACTCTGATGGTTGTAATACTTGTAGTGTCGGAGATAATGGATTGACTGCTTGTACTCAGATGTATTGTTTCCAAGCAGGCACGCCAAAATGTCTCGATGTTCCTGTAATAGGAACTGGTACCGATACACAATTGACTGATTTAGAAAAAGCAAAACAGAATACTACTACAAAGACACTTTCCACTGATTTTAAACTCAAAACTTTCAATAGTTGTGATAATATGGAAAGTGTGATGAAGAACTTTATAAAGGATTATTATAAAGCTCATCCGTACGGCGGAGGATATTATTATCGTAGTGGTCCTGAACTTATGATGGAAGACAGTGTTGGTGGAGTTGCTCCATCAGTAACTTCTTCCAACTCTGTGAAATGAGTGGAAGGGAAAGTCGCGGCTCCAGCAGGTGCGACTGATGTTTCCAATACCAATCTCCAAGTCGCAGGAGTGGATGAGTCAGAACTCATCAAAACCGACGGGACATATTTGTATTTTTACAATAGCAAAGATCATTCTGTTTATATCGCAAAAGCTTTTCCAGCAACTGATCTTTCTATCGTTCGCAAGATTCGGATTCCAGAAAGTTTCATAGAACCGAAGCTGTTTCTCTCCGGAAAGAAGCTCACTATTCTTTCTACGAAGTACAATAATACCGATTATGGATATCGTTACTGGTTCAATCGACAAGTAAAAACAGTCGTGGTAGTATATGATGTAACCGATATAAATCGTCTGCAAATCGACCGATATTATGAAACCGATGGAAATATGGGTGAATCACGAATGATTGGAAAATATCTCTACCTTCTTTCGAGTTCCAATTTCTCATTTCCTTACGATATCTATTATGGACCGATGCAGAAAGGGGAAATTCAAACTCTCGATGAACAGAAATTCGATACTGATTTCGTCGGTTCAACCATCAAACCACAGAAGATCGAACTTCGTAAAACCAACATAGAAAGTGAGAAAAACTTCCGCCAAAAAGGGAAACTTTTCCCTTATAATCTGACTCAAAAGGATAATACAACTTGTGCTGATATAGAATATGTCTTGCCAGATACGGATACGATGAAACAATTTGATTTTACTCCAAATTTGGTCACTCTTTCTATCATCGATACCGAGGATGCGACCAAGGAAACCAAGACAAAAGTACTCTTCGGGGATGTGAGTCAGATTCATATGAGTCTCTCGAATCTCTATATCACTTCGCATATTTCGACAAGTTATGATTTCCGATGTGGTCCGATGATGGGATGTATCATGCCCTACTATTATCAAGGACAAAATACTCTTATTCATAAGATTGCTATCAAA
>JBAZVV010000017.1:0-8389 GCA_041660685.1 Candidatus Altimarinota bacterium
TATATTTTACTCCACCAACCGCTTGGAAATTATTTCCTATCCCATCATTATAACGAAGCTGCGAAGCACCACCAGTAATGATAACTTCACCATTTGTTCCTATGTCAAAAGTTCCAGCAACCGAAGCATTTACTTGTTTTGCTCCGACAAATTTATGTGTAAAAAGTGTTTGATCAAAAAGCACCGCTGTATCCGTAACTATATAACTTTCTCCTATAGCTTTATCGGGTGATTGTGCGTACTTTCCCTCAAGTTCCATTTTTTTTGCGAGACCTTCTTTTGGTGCATAGAGATACTTGATACCTGCTTGCATCTGTGAGATCGTATAATCTGCTGTGAAACCCGTGTTTGCTGCAGTAAATGTGCGTGTTTGTTGGAGTCCTTCCGTCTGAACAAAGAGTTGATTTTCTGGACCTACTATCATACCATATGCTGCTAATAATTCTTTCTCTTTTGCTCCAGCTTTTCCAAGAAATATCACGCTTGATGTACTATCGATTGCTGTCTCTAATCCTACTTTCACAACAGTCCCGTATTGTTTCGAGAACTCAATACCAGAAAGTGCTCAGAAAGCTGCATGCATCTGTTCTTGTACGAGTTGATTTGCGATACTTACAGGATTGATAGTAGTATTCGAAGTTCCTGTGACATTTGTATCTGAATTACTCGGAATATTTCCAGAGGCTATATTATTAGTATTATTGATAGGAGTACTAGAAGCAAGTTTATTAATAGGTGCTATCGTAAAACCTCCATATCCTGTTCCAGTAAGAGGAGATTTGTTAATTTCTGCAAGTTCTTTGGCAGTGAAATTGAGCTCGGAAGATACAGTAGCTCCATTATCCATCGGAGTTCCTATGGTTGGTCCTTCTGCTTGTGCAGCTCCACTAAAGAGCATACCAGCAACCATACCAGCAATGATATTTCCTGTTTTGCTCGTTTGAGTAGTAGATTGGTTTTTTCCAGATGTATCGGAGTTTCTAGAGTGGTTTAACGGAGACATAAAATGAGAAATTATAGGTAAAATAAAATGTAAACAAACTAATATATAGTAATAAAAAATGAAATGTCAAATGAAAATGATATTTTACAGGAAACATCTCACCTTATTAAAAACATTTATCATAACAATATATGCACTTAATCCGATCTAATATATCACTTTATGGATTATAAGGCAAAAAAAGCAGCATTTTCATAAATAATATTATTGTCCTATCGTTTTCTGGTATGTTGCCGTAAAAATCTTAATAGCAGCAAGAGCTCGTTCTTTGGCGAGAGGATTCTGTCCATAATTTCGATATATCATCAGGTGAAGGATGAAATCATCGTATGCTTGCACGGCAGTTTTATACTCTTCAGATGTAATAGTTTCACTTTCGAGAAGTCATCTCAATCTTACAAGTACTTTTTTCTCTAAAACAGCGAGTGCTTTTTCGAGTTTCGGATCTCGGGTGCGATATATTATGATATCTGGATTTTCTGTAAGCGATTCTCGAAGTACGTACCGATCGAGGAGATTCTTTGCAAGAGAGAGACCAATATCGACGATTTTATAACTCTCCCGTCCTTCTATCTTGATTGAGAGAGACTTGTTTCCTTGTACCATATCCTGAACTCGGAGAAAGAGTAATACATAGGCATTTATGATTTTATTATATTCCATGAAAAGATTCGTATCAACAACTGGGAAATATGCTTCATCGGAAAGTGTGAGTTGGTTTTTGTAGGTTTCTGCGAGTTTGAGTATACGAATATCCGATATCTTCGTCGAGAGATAATTTCGAGCATCTTGCATACTCGTAAAGTATTGTATATTGATCGTATTGAGGGAAAGTGAATCGATGGATTCGAAACTTGGAGCCCAAGCTACCGCAGGGCCAATAATCCCTGAGAATGAGTCGGGAGAAGTAGTTGCTCCTGTAGGCGAAACAGAAGTAATAGTTCCTGTAGAAGAAGTAGAACCTGTGGTTGTCGTAAGAGGTGCGGTACATTTTCCATCATAGATATTTCCTGATTTGTCTCCAGTTGGGCAATAATCTACTGATGGTCCAACGGATCATCCACCTCAACCACCCCCACTACTACTTGGAATGAGAGCACAAGTAGCTCCGCTTATTGCATATCCAGGATTACATAATGGAACACTGCTCATAACTTCTGATCCAGAACTACTCACTATTCACTGAGAACAAGCGAAAATCTGTGTATAGGTAATAGTTCCTCCTGTGATAGCAACAGGAGAACTCAACACAGAAGTAGTCGTGGTATTATTGAAACTTGGCACTACATATGTATGAGTACTGATAGTTTGTGTTGATGCGGAACAACTCATCGTCTGAAGTTGATAGGAAAAAATTCATGGATTTCCTGACCAATCGGTAGCTCCAGAGGTGGATGAAAGTGTGTAAAGTCCTGCAGCTATAGGAATAGTTGGTGAAAATGTCATTATATCGAGATTATTATTGAGACCAAAAGTCCCTGCGATAGGAGTCGCACCGAGCTTAAGAGAAAAGCCATTTACTGTTGCTGGCATCATCCTCTCTGAAAAAGTGATAGGAAATGCTCCTGTTCCGATAAGGACTGCTTGCCCACCAGTTAATGTGAGAGCATTGGTACTATTAATATTGGTAACGAGAGGATTTGCTCCATCTGTATTATTCACTGAAAGAACCGAGAGATTGGTCCCATCAAAAGTTCCACCAAGTTGCGGAAGTGCTCCGGTATCGAGTATATCATCGGTAAAATGAATAAGCCAATTTGTTCCTGAAGCGGTAGCTCAGAGTCTCGAAACTCCTGCAACAGTTATACCAGAAAGTGCATTGATACTCACTCATCCCGTAGAAAAAGAAAGGAGATAAGAATCGATGAAACCATTTCTATTGAGATCTGCAGTCTGAGCTTTTGTGATGGTGTTATTTGCCTGTATATCAAGGAGAATACTCGAGAGAATATTCCAAGACGATGGTCCAGTTTTTGAGAGAATATCAATTGCTTGAGTTCCAATTGGTGCTGAGGATGTGATTCGGTATGTAAATGTTGCTTTGGTAATACAAGGATGAGTCGTTCCAGAGAAGGAAAAATGAAAATTACTATCTGTGGCATTTATGAGAGAAAAGTTGGTACATGTGGTTCCTACAGTATTGGATGATTGATACACGAAACCTGCTGGCAGACTCGTAGAATACTCTTCGTAACCACCTGCAGAGACTTCGACAAACTGAAAAGTAATATCGGTATTATAATAACTGACATTTGTGAGGTGAGTTGTATAACTCTGATCCCCCATAGAACTCATTTTTACATTGAAATCTGTACTAATACTCGTGGCAGATGCAGCAGGGATGAGACTTATAAAAAGTGCCAATATACTACTTGCAGAGATGATTTTTTTTGCGAACATAATAGGTGGGTGATGAAGGAATTATGAAAAATATCACTTTTTATTCTTTCTATTTATTCTCTATCGGTTCTTCAAAAACTATTATTTCCCCGTAATCGTGAATTGCATATTTTTGAGCTCATAGATGGAATTCGTATCCATGATATTGAAATAGTAGTTTCCTGGTGGTAATCCTTTTGGTATTCTTACCCCTGCAACTCGATTATTTATGATGGTGAACTCAGCATTTTTGAGAATCAGATTATTATTCATCTGAATCGAGAGGATTTTATCGAATCCATTTCCTTGGATGACGAGCATGTGATCGGTACTATTTTCTATGGTATATGGTGTGATATTTGCGATATTTATCTTAGAATCTGCATACTGAAAATGAATCTTCTCATTCATAGTGATAATCTTGCCAGTTGTGAGTTGCAAGAGGATGAAATAATCTCCTGTTGCAAAGGTATCACGATTGATGGCGACGAGAAGTGATCCACTGGAAGTCCAACGCCACCGATATTTACAAAGGCGATATTGCTCAGATTTTCTCCGGTAATTGAGAGAAGATTGGCGATATTGGAATTGAAAGAATGTGTTCAAAAGCGAAGATTTCTCGGTTCTCATATCACTGGTTCTATAGGAGATTCTGTTTTGACGATAGGTACTTCTGTAGTTTTCATTGTTTCTATCTTAATGAGCGGAGAGATGTTCGTTGTTTCTCCAGTATTTTCACTGGGATGTTTTGCTTTTCCCGTGATTTTTAAGAGGGAAGAGTTATTAAGAGAAAGAGTATTGAGAATATTTTTGTCAATCGTCTTTCCATCCATTTCTATCCCTGTAATATCCAAAGATTTCTCGAGAGTTTCTAGGGAAATATGTACTTCTCGTGGTATGTCCGATGAGAGGAAAAAAGAGTATTCTACCTCATCTCATTTTTTATAAGGAATCTGCGGTCAAAAATCTGTTTGCCAGGTATTATTTCGCATAAATGTCCCAATTCTTACAATATCAGGTGCAGTAATACTTTCAGTTCTAAAAAAAAGAAGGCAAAAAATCCCAACTATTGGGAGGATGGAGATAAAAAGGAGACGATAATAAAACTGGTTCATAGGCTAGTATATATACAAATGCAGATCTTTATTTACAAGATTTACTCCGTCATTGAGGGTTACTGTGATAGTGGTGAGATTTCAAACAGGTGTCGTAGCGGGAGCAAGATAGGTGAAGGTAATGTAAGTTCCACTCGCACTGTCATAACTACCAGTACCAATTGTTCCACTTATAGGATTGGTATAACCATCGACTGGAGTATGGTATAAGAAACAGCATCTTTTTCATCGTCTCGAAAATAGAGCGTATAGTTTTGTATACTACTCACACCGAGAAGTTTTGGATCACTTGCTGGACTCACTGATCCGATAACAGGAGAATGGTTTATATTTCCTACTACCGCACTTACTTGTACTGATTGATTTGCTGCAAAGGCAAATAGAAAAGATGAGAGCAAAAAGAGAAGAATCAGGGCTGAATAAAGAAACTTTTTCATATACAATGAAAGTTAGTGTACGGAAAATATATAATACCCACTATTATTCCTTTTTTTCCATAGCTTCGAGGAGTTCTTGTTTGAGTCGTTCTTTTGAAGCAGGAACAGCTACAAGAACATAGTAAGCAGCCCCAGTAAGGAAGATGAGTATAAAAAATATAACATAATAATTCATCCCAATGTATTGTTCTTGGTATTGAACGGTGAATTTATTGGTTTTTGTAAAATCTTTTTTTATCTTGTCCTTTCCTTCATAGGAAAGAGTCATATTTGCGGTAATGGTTTTATTGACCGTACGAGTATGGATAGATTGCCAAAACTGGAGAAAAGCTTGTTTCTCTCCTGCCTTGTCTGCATAGTAAGCAGTCAAATCTTTGAACTTCACAACTCGGGTACCATCGGACTGAAGTTCTGGGTATCCAAAACCTGCCCAAGTAGACTCGAAACGACGTTCTGATTTTGGGAGAACATTTCCACCTCCATCATTAATAGGTATATAGTTTACCATCTTTTCTCCAATGAATGCGCCAGCTGGACTGGTCATGGATTCCTTTCCGACATTTTCTAGTACTTTCCCGTCCTCATCAACAAGTTCGATTTTCCCAGTTGGTTTCAAGTGAGTATTTCCTTCATTGGTGAATTTCGTCTCGAAGAGTATAGGGAAATCCTTGAACTCATTTACGCTCGTAAACTTTTTCTTGAGAGTTTTCCCGATCTGAAAATCGGAAAGAGTTCCGGCAATTTGGATATTACCAGGGACATTTATGAGGATCAATACTCCGAGGCGTTGAACAACCGCCACTTGTGCTCCACTTGGTGCACCAGGAGAGAAGAAAATAGCTCCATAATGTCCTCCAGGCTCTCCTTTCTCGGGTACTTTTACACTGAATCGCACTTCTCGGGTTTCTCCTTTTGCGAGAGTCATATTTTCATTCTCGATACTGATCCAGTTGGAGAGACTATAAGCATCAGAAGTTTGGTTCTGTGGTTTCACAAAAGTCGGAGTTCCGGTATCATCTCCTGCGATGAAATCCTCCTTGGAGGTATAGAGAGTAATTGGTGCATCCGAATTATTAGTAACTTTGATAATCTCAGACTTCTCTTGTCCTACTTCTACGGTGAGTTCGTGTTTGAGAGGAGAGATAGAAAGTCCTCCCGCAGCAAATACAAAAGAGGGGAGTATACAAGCGATTACTGTGAAAATACGAAAAACCGACTTCATAGAAGATAAGTGAAAAATAAAGATAGATTTGATTATATAGAAAATACTCATAAGTCAAAAATAAACCCGAGCATATCTGGAGAGAGGTGCTCGGGTTTAAAAAGTGAGATTTCTGTGGTATTATTGATGGTCTGATATTTTCGTGATGAGAAATAGATTTTTCCCTCATTCATAGCGGAAAAAACCAAACGCTCGATATTTTTTATTGATCCGAAATTGATATACTTTCTCAATCTTTGGTTTTCTGAGCTTGAAATCAAATTTCTGTGGAAATCCACCGATGATCATATCACGAGCTTTTCGATATTGCTCTGAAATCCCTCGTGATTTCAGATATTCGACAACCTCCTTTGATTCGAGAATATCATCAATTTTTATCATACTATGCTTTGATGAAATGAGAAGTAGGAGTATTCATTCATCTGATAACACTTTCTTCGATTTCCTGTTCAAATTTTGATTCCAGAAGAATTTGAGCAAAACTCTTTTCACTTCTCTCGATCTTTCTGAGATAGGGAAGATAGGAAGTAGGGATTTTTACAATCATAGTGTCTTCTTGTTTATCGAGAATCTTTACCATATAGAGTGATTAGAGATTACAGATTTGATTATATAGAAAATACTCATAAGTCAAAAATAAACCCGAGCATATCTGGAGAGAGGTGCTCGGGTTTAAATAGTCTGTTAATTCTCGGGAGAATTAGAAGTTACCAGTTACTGTAAAAGTAAGAGTATCACCATAGTTTCCAGCCTCAGTTTGAGCATCAATAGTAGCGTTGAGATTTACTGTTGTAACTTGGTTAGAATTTGCAACATTGTTTGTTGTAAGAACATTCTGAGTACCTGCTACAGCTTGACTAGCAAGAACGGTTCCTGCAAGAGTAGAAGTAGAACTTACTGTATAAGAATCAGTACCAGTAGTTGCTAATGTACCTCCCTTAATAAGTGTTCCGATAGATTTAGTAGGGGAAGCAAGTCCAAGTGAAGCTACAGAAACATTGATTCCAAGTTCTGCATTTGTTGCAGTTGTAAGTGTCAAAGATTGGTTATTTGCTCCGATAGCAAGAGTACCAAAAGCAATAGCTCCAGTTGAGATAACAAGAGTAAGAGTTGGTGCAACTTGTGCAGTAACAAGAACATTATCAGAACCAGAAGCGCTCGTACCAGAAGGAGTACTTACTCCATCCCAGTTAGAATTAATATTCTGTGGAGTTACAGCACCTCCAGTGATAGCTCCAGTAAAAACTACTGCAGCATTTGCAACTGCCATATTCATAGCAATAACAGTAACAACTGTTACGCTTGATAGAACCTTTTTAAAAGATGTCTTCATAAAGAAAAAGAAAAGAAAATAAAAATAAAAAACTTCATTTTGTATGTACGTTCATACATGACCTTCATATTATTACACAACAACTTCTCATGGAAGTCATTTCGATATATTTGTTTTGAGATGAGAAATAAGTATTTGTTTGATAAATTGTATTATCTCTTTTTTAGTGGAAAGTCAAGAGAAAATTTTATTTTCGCTATTTGAATCTTTTCCATAAATATAGTTGAATATTTCCCTCTTGTAAAGAGATGGAATTTTTATCCCTGTATTGGCTTACTAATAGGTAAGTGACAAATTTACAGAAGTATTGGAAGTATAGTTTCCTGCTGCTTGAAGTGCAGAGATTTTTGCTCCGTGTTTTATAGTGTAAGTGAAAGTATGGAGATTTCCATTTCCACCGATATAACTTCCTGTTGCGAAATTATCAAGAACGGTTCCAGGAATCGCTGTGAGAGTTCCATTGTAGGACTTGAGAGTACCAGAACCTGAGGAGGCATAGTCTATACCATATCCAGCAGTTCCATTATATGCTCCGATTTGAGAAAGTCCTGCATCGAGAGTTCCACTTCCACCGAGTGAGAGTTGGAATCCTGCACCAATTGTTTGAATAGTAATTATTACTTCACCTGTTCCGAGAGTGATACTATTGGTGATGAGTTTCCCAATTGCAGATGAACCAGTACTTATGTTCATAGTTGGCGTATCTACATAGAAACTTGAAATCTGCTGAGTTGTATTTCCTGCAGCATCATTGATAGTAAAACTTGCACGATAATTTCCGTAGGAGAGAGTATTGGTTATGAAATGTGCAGTAGCAGCATTGATTCCAGAAGAACTGAGACTTGTGGGAGTGACATCATTGAATATACCAGCTCCGTTATTTTTCTCGAGTTTGAAAGT
>JBAZVV010000017.1:8399-15559 GCA_041660685.1 Candidatus Altimarinota bacterium
GCTGCAATACCTCCAGAGTCACTATAATTATACGAGAGGGTGATATTTCCGAGTGGGAAAAGTGTATTATTTACTGGACTGAAACTCGTAACAGTTGGTGCAGTAGCATCAAATATATTTACACTTTTTGGAGTACCCAATGGACCACTTATATCGAAGAAATTCCCTCCTGTTTGTGCTGTATACCAGTTAATATCCTGTGTTCCATTTCCAGGAATCGATTGTCGCTCCATACTCGACGGTGTATGAGTATTTCCGATATTTCCGCTGACAAGAGCTTGGTCAATCACCAGAGAAGCTCCATCGAGAAGTTGAAGAGTAGATCCTGTTACAATCAGGAGTGAACCAGTAATGATATCGGGAGTTACAGTTGCAATATTAAGAGGACTCGTAAGAGGATCGTTCTTTGTAATCAAATAGTATCCATTTGCTGGAATGGATCCAGAGAGCATGATATCTGGTCCAGCATTTCTGATTTTCCATCCTGTTATGGAAAGTGGAATATTGGAAAGATTTCGAAGTTCTACATATTGGTAGGTATTTGCCCCTGTTCCTGACCACATAACTTCATTGAGTATCGCAGATGCTGAGATTTTCGCAAAAAGCATACTGAGTTGTTTATTATTTCCGAGATCATTCACACTATTAGTAGCAAATGAAAGTTCGCTGCTTCCGTATGTAAGATTGGCACTATTTAAGGTGAGAGTTCCAGAGTTACTTCCTGAAAGAATAGAAACGGCGCTGATCGTAGCAGCTGCTCCACTCAGTACGAATGAACTTGGTGCGAGCGTTCCAGAAATAGATTCAGAAAATGTCGCATACAATGTATTTACTCCATCAAATCGAACGTTGGTGATAACTGGTCCGACCATATCGGTTGCAAGAGTCATGCTTGCTTCGGATGGTATCAGATTGAGAGCGATATCAGTCAGAGTTGTATTCTGAAATTGGACGAGAGGAGTGGCGGAAGTGTCGGACGTAGGAGATTCATTGATATTTACTATAATTCCTGTCCCATTTACGGTATATCCACTGACATTATATCCTGCAATGGTTGTATTGATTCAAGAAATATTTCCCGCAATAGGTTCAGAGAATCCAATTCGGATACCATCGATTTTTCCATTCCCATTATTATCTATCGTTGTTCGAGTAAGTATCTTTGGAGCAATCATATCATTTATACTTCTTCCTGAGAAATTCGCAAGATAATTTGTACTGGAATCTCGGAGGAAAGTTCCTGATCCATTGTAAGAAAAAGTATAGACTTTTGCTGTATCGGTTGCTGTGGAATCGGTGGTGATGAGTCGAAGAGTATTGCTGGTTGGTTGGAGAATAGTGCCCGTAAAAGTAGTACTTCCAGAAAGTGTAAATCCTGAAAGAGTTCCTATAATCGGTTCTGAAAGAGTTATATCGATTGCATAACTTCCACTATTATCGAAGGTTTGGGCTTGAGTAATAATCGGAACTGCTCCATCGTTCAATGAAAGATTAGTAATAGATGGTGCAAGATTTGGAGTAATGGCAACATCTTTCCAATTTGCGTTGGAGACAAATGAAAGAGTCATACCTCCCGTGGAAGTATTGAAACTCGTCGGCTCGGAAAGAGTGAGAGTGGTAATATTTCCAGCTATAGAAACACTGAGTGGACTGATTCCCACACCGAGAAGAGGATTATTGATCGTCCAAGCGGTCGTATCGGTAGTGGCTACAAGTGACTCACTCCAATATGCTTTTATCTGATCGACTTTTCCATTTCCATTGCTATCGAGAAGTACTGTACTGGTAATAATCGGTGTCGCGAGATCGGTAATATTTTTGGTCACGGAAGCGAGCGGATTGAGAGCGATATCACGAATACTATTTCCACTATAAGTAAGTGTTCCTATGAGAGCAGTCGTACCAGTTGCAGTCGTGAAAGGAAGTTCTATAACTTGAGGACTGACGATAGTATATGTTGGAGAGAAAGTTGCTCCAAAAGAAGGAGTAAAATTCGAAGGAATCACGGTCGCAGTGGTGATATTTTCACTAAAATGTACACGAAGTCCTGCGATTTTCCCGAGAGTATCACCGATGGTTTCTACGGCAGTAATAGTTGGTGGAATACTATCGATAGTGAAACTATTACTCACATTTCCCGCTCCGAGATTTCCTGCATAATCACGAGCCATGATTCTGAGAGTGACGCTGGAATCGAGCGGATAGGGGAGAGTCCAATTATAACTTCCGCTATTTACAACACCATTGGCTACCATATTCCATACTCCACCAGTAGAATATTCGATAATGATTCCATTAAATCCATTGACCCCAGAAACCGTATCGGTAATTTTGGCAGGATTCCAAGTAATGGTTTTCTGAGAACCTCCATTCCAGATTTCTCCTCCAAGAGGACTTGTCCAGATAGGACTGATAATAGTTGGTCCGGTTGCATCTTTTGTAAGAGTGATACTAGAAAAAGCGGTATTATTAACACTATAGGCCCGATCGGTTGCAGTCGTGGTTACAATATACTGTGTTCCGTCTATATCTCCTGCTGGGATAATAAAACCAGTATAACTCCAATTTGCATAATTATCTCCTGTGCTAGCAAGGAGAGAAGTGGCTCCTGTATTGACGAAATTGGTCCCGTCATAATACCAATTATCACTTTTTCGTTGAATCTGAAGATTGATAGAAGCGAGACCTGATCGGAGATCCATTCCTGTTCCAGATATAGAAACGGCTCCAGAAAAATACGATCCACTCTGTATGAGATTGGTCGCACTTGGAAGTCCTGTGTCTCCTGTGAAATTGAATGATGGAGAATCTATCAAATTCCCCGCTTTATCAATAGCACGGAGAGTGAGATTGTAGACAGTTCCATCGAGAATAGTGGGAATAAAAGGAGTATTGATAGCAGTACAAGAAATAGCGGAATTACAGAGTTGATTCCAGTTTTGTATACCGAGCCATGAACCACTTCCTGCAGCATTCCAATACGTATTTCCTCCATAAGAAAAACTGTAATAAACTTTGTCTATATTTGCATCGTTTCCTGTGGCAGAAATATCAAAACCAGATTTGTTGATGAAACTTCCGCTCGGTGGAGTAGATGGAGAATTGATCACAATCGTTGGAAGAGTAGAATCAATTGTGAAATTGGCATCGGAAGTATCTGTTGCAGTGTGACCAACTTTATCCGTAGCCGTGAGACGAACTCGAACATTCGCTGAGTTATAGGTAGGAGCAGGAGGAGTCCAGAGATAACTTCCATTATTAGGAAGTCCAGTTATTATACTTGTCCAAGTTGTTCCTGAATTAGTAGAATAATCCAGAGAAATAGGATTGATTGCGATATTTGTATCGGTAACTACCGCAGGATTCCATGTTATACTAATACCTGTTCCAGTCGAACCTTTGAGGAATTCTCCTCCATTTGGCGAGAGAATGGTTGCAAGAGAAACAGCAGGATTGATAGAATCGATAGTAAAACCAATAGTCCCGGTTGCTGTATTTCCAAGTTTGTCTGTTGCGATAATCCGAGTCAGTGCATTGGAAGTATTGACTCATGGAACTATCCAAGAGACACTTCCATTATTTCCACTATTGGTGAGAAGTGCCGTCCAAGTCGCTCCCGAATCTGTAGAATAATCTAGAGAAATAGGACTCGTAATAGGACTGGCTTCCGAAGCATAGAAATTGGTATTCCAAGTAATATTCGTCGTGATAGCTCCACTCAAGTATCCGAGAGAAGTTGGGCTGGTAAAAGTTCCAGCGGTAACAGTTGGTGCAGTATTATCACAAATAACAGTTGTGGTATAAGTTCCAATATTTCCTGCTCGATCCGTTGCAGTGATAGGAATATTTTTCACTCCGTCGGTACAAGTTGTTGTGAAACTATTCCAAGTAGCGAGACCAGTAGTGGTATTGTATGAAGCAGGAACCACAGCAGTTCCTCCACCGATACTCGAAAGATTTGCAGAAATATCATTTGCGAGCATCGTACTCTGGAAATTATCCGTTATCTTCGCATGAAGGATAGTAGTATCGGTATTTTTCACATATCCCGTGAATGCTCGAGTCGTGTTATCGATGTACGTATCGGTTCCGAGTGTGCTGATAACTGGAAGAGTATTATCAAAAATGAAGGAACTTCCTGTGCTAAAAAGCCCAATATTTCCTGCCTGATCGATGGCTTTTACTCGCCAATAGTATCCTGTATTGGTAACGAGTGGAGTGGCAAGTGTAAAACCGGTTCCTGTGATTAGTGATTGTGTTTGGAGAATGCTCGAAAAATCTATGAGAGTTGATACTTCTAGTATGTAACGCAGATTCGTAGAACTGGAATAATTATCCGTTGATCCTGCCCAAGTGAGATTCGGCGTCGCAGTTGCTACAAAACTTGTTGTTGCTGGTAGGACGAGTGTTGGAAGAGTCGGAGGAGTAATGTCATACGCAAGTCCAGTGACGAGATTGCCTGTTCCAGTATTTCCCGCGATATCATTTCCGAGAAGTTGGAGCGAATAGGTTTGTCCGTCTATGAGACCTATGATAGAACCACTCAGTACGAGTGAGTGACTTCCAGAAAGAGAAAAATCAGGAAGAGGATGATTGATAATAGCTCCAGAAGCACTGATGAATTGTGCCACGAGACTTCCAGTATTCATATTCTCTGGGAAACTATATCCAAAAGTGAATGTTCCATTTCCTCCGACAAAAGTATTATTTGCTGGTGTAGTTATATTGATGGGTGTTGGGATTTGACTGTCAGTAACATTTCCTCAGGTAATAATCTGTTCATTGTAGAGTCCTTCAAAGTCATGAATCGCCCCTGTTCCTATCGTCAAATCCGTACAACTTTTTGCAATATTTCCAAGTGATTGTACAGCAAAAGTGACAGTGGATCCGGAAAAGGATTTTGCCCCTGTTCCTGTGCTGGTATCCAGAATAAAACATCCACTCGCAGAAGTAATTTTCGTTGCATCAAAAAGATTCAGATTTCCTGTGAGTGTTTTCGAATAATTAAGAGTGAGTCCTGTATTGGAAGTGAAACTCGCTCATGAGAGCGTCGGAAGTACAATCGTATCAAAAGTGATAATAGAACCACTAGAATCCGTACCACTGGAAGAGAGACCATTGGTCTTGAAACTTTTTACTGTTGCATAATAAGTTCCTGTTCCGTTGGTGATGAAAGGATTCCCATTACTATCCGTTGTAGTAGCATCATCGAGCCAAAATCCTGTAGAAGTTCCGATGATATCAGTCTGATACACTCTCTTGAGAATTGAACTAGTAGAAGTGAGTACCTGTCCAGAGAGACTCGCATATACATCATATTCTTGAATACTTCCTGTGGCAGTTGGAAGAGTGAAATTGATATAGAAATCTCGACCTGTTACGCCTTGTTTTGGGTTTCCAAGAGCTGCACAAGGAGTTCCAATATTACCGATATTATCACAGTCTGTGAGAGTAGTTGATTGTGGAGGAAGTGGTGGAATCATATCTTTTGATACAATTGCAGAATTGGTGCTATAAATGGGACCATTTCCCACTGCATCTGTGAATCGTATTCGGATGGTATTATTTCCATTTACAAAGAGACTATTATTGATGGTAGAGATGATATCGCCAGAAGTGTACGATCCTGTGATATTGGTTCCATTTGTTCCATTGAGACTCACTCCATTGAGTTCTATAACATATGTTCCCGCTTCACTAGCATTCCAATGAATGTCTACATTTTGGGTCGTTATACTGGATGGAGAAAAAGTGGTGATGTTCGAAGTGGGAGGAATAGTATCTTGTATGATAGATGTAGTCACGAGCCCAACATTGTTTGCTGGATCGATGGCACAGAGATAAATCGTGTTCGCTCCACTGATGAGAGCGGTAGCTGGTATGGTACTGACGATAGAACTTGCTCCAGTACTTGCAATAGCTCCAGTAGAAAGAAGGGTTCCATCGAGACACGAAGTTCCCCCGATACGTACTTCATAATTTCCAAGTTTATTAGAATGCCAACCAATAGTAGATGATCCAGAAATTCCGAGAATCGCAGGAGTTGGGGCGCTGTCTAATAAGGGTATTGGTCCAAGACTACTATTGACAGTGATGGTTTGAGTATTCAGATCTCCCACATTTCCTCCGATGTTCCAGAATATGGTATCGGTAGGTCCACCAGCTTGAGTCGAATTATCTGTGGCTGTCACTGTGATGGTATTGGAACCGATGATACCGGCAGCATTTGCCATGATACCTGTTTTCTGAAAAGTAGCTGTACTGGATGGTACATCACAAGACACAAAAGTAAGTGGTTCTGCTGTTGTATACGCATTTCCGAGAGCGGAGAGATTAGCTGTTACACTAGCAGTTCCGGGAGTTAAATCCGTACATCCATTCCAGTCACGAACCGTCACAGTGAGGTTCGTTGTGATGGAGTTATCATTGGGGATGGAACTATTGGAAAAAACAATGGATCGTATATGAGGCTTTACATCGACATGGATGATAGTATTGGCTGTTCAAGAGCTAGGGAGTCCGATCCCGGAAAATGAAACAGTTGGAACAAATGTTGGACTCGTATAGTTTTGATTGAGTTTGATACCATATCGATATGCGGTGGCTATCGATCCAGGAGGAAGATCTTGAGGAAAAGTTCCATAGTTTTGTACGGGTGGATTGAATCCTAATCCTGTATTAGCAGAAGCAGCACCAGGAATAGGATCTATGTAAAATTTAGATGGTACACCTTTCGTTAATCCTGTATATGATGTATAATTAATATCTCCCGCAGCATTGGAAAAGCTCATCTGCACGGAAGTTCCTGTGGTAGAAGTGTTATTGGTTGCAGCAGAAACTAAGCGTATGTATTCACCTGGCTTAACAGAAGTCCCCGTAGTCCAAGATGTTGAGGTTCCTGTCGTGGATATGTCAGCCCCATACATTGTGACATCAAAAGTCGTTCCCGCTGTTGCTGGTTGTATAGAAATCAGAGAAGAGAGGATATACGGAACAAGGATGATGCGAGTGATAATTTTTTTCATATTTTGCAATCCATTATATATAAGGACTAATGAGTTATCCTTATACTGATTTTTTGTTATTTTTCAAGAGATTTATATCTTTTTTTCTGAGTATTTTTTTTACTTTTTTTTACTCACTATAAAAAAGGCTTGTAT
>JBAZVV010000018.1:0-15336 GCA_041660685.1 Candidatus Altimarinota bacterium
GATACACTTACTTTAGCTGCTGCCAAAAGTCTCCTCAAACTCTTCGAAGAAGTTCCATCCAATATTTTGATTCTCCTGACTTCCGATACCGGTCGCGATTCTATGATAGAAACACTCGCTTCTCGAGTGGTATTTATATCGTCCAATACTCATCACATTGTCCTAGATTCGAATATTCGTGAGAAAATCGATGTATATTTTAACTTCTGAGATACTTCTGTATTGCTTTCGTTTCTCGCGAAAGAGAAGCTTGAAAAAGCAGAGTATCTTGCTATTCTTATCGCACTCAAAGATCGTGTTCTCTCGGGTGATATTACGAAACTCTCGACGATAGAGAAAATAGAATCTGGAATCATTACTCTTTCCTCTACCAATGCAAATCCTCGTTGGGTGGTGGACGAAGTGGTTTTAGGGATGTAGAATATATAAAAGTTAGATAGGAGAATATTTGACTTTTATTTTAATATTTCTATACTGCTTTTTGCACGGTCCTTGCTTCATATATGGTCGACAAATCGGCTAGAAGAATACTGCTCATAGTAGTTATGTTTTCTGGATTCGATTCCGCAAAAAATAGTCATGCCAGTCAGAGATGATTGTAGCTCAGTGCTCTTGTAGATATTACAAGCGTGTGACCTCGCGTTGCCGAGAAGTACTGGATCGTGCTTCTCTTTTTTTATTACCGCCTTCTTATGCTCTGACATACTATCGCACTCGCTTTTCGTGGACTTTCTGTCTATCGCTGGAATAATTTCCCACGAGTAGAACAGGTTTCTGCGACGGATCATATTGCTTTTTCGCTTCATATTGCAGTTCTTCTCGCTTCCGTTATAGAAGAGGAAAAAGGGATTATATTTGATCGAGATTATATATTTCGAAAAGTGCTTTTTTCTTCATTTACGACATTTGTGCATTCCGATATGAGTTCGGAAGTGAAAGAGTGCATCAAGTGAAAAAACCCAGCAATGTATGCGGAGTTAGAAAATATCGTGTATGAAATGTTGCAATCTTGGAACCTCCCAGAATGGATGAAGAAAGATATGCAAGAAGTACATAGTACCACAAAACAACCGAATCATCTGTATCAAAAAGAGGATGATTTGATTACTTTCTCAAAACTCTGGGCTTCCTATTATGAAGCCCATTTCAGTAATAAAATATATTTGGATGTCTATCGTCCTGCTATGGATACTATCACACAAAAGATGGAGCAACCAAGATTTGATCTCTTCCACTCCCATCTTCCGATTGACTGTGAGAATCAGAATAATCTTACACGATTTCTCCTCGGTATGCGTCGTCTCCAATCGAGTTATCGCTGGAATAGTATGCGTCGTCGGTATCCGATTTCGGTTATGTCACATCTTTTTATGATCTCTTTCATCGCCTATATTATCGGGAATATAGAAGGGAAGAGTAGACAAGAAATAACAAGCATGATGATGGTGGGGCTATTCCATGATATCCCAGAAGCGATTACAGGAGATATCGTCACACCGACCAAGAAAGCAATCGAAGGATTCGAAGAAGTTCTCGTGACTATTGAAAAAGAACTCGTCGATAAATATCTGCTCGGATATATTCATAAATATACTTTTTCTCGGGAATATGAGGGGCTTATGCTCAATCCATGGGGGCAAACCGATGGAAAACTTGTGAAACTTGCTGATATTTTCTCTGCCTTATTTGAAGCAAAGATAGAAGCTTCAGTCGATGCAGAGTTTGAAGCGGTCTATAAAAATATGAAGAAATCCCTTCATACTTCGTCGTATAAATCTGTGGATTATCTTTTCAAGTTTGGAGTCGATTATTTTGAGGATAATCTGAAAGATGTTATTCGATTGAAGAAAATCTAACTTTTTTCTATGAAAATACCTTTAGCAAATGATAATAATCATCTCTTTCCAGAATCCATAGGAGATTCTGGAATTTTTGCTGATTTGGATATGGCTTCTATTTCTGTATTTCTCGATTGAGAATATGCAGATTATACCTCTCATGGTGGTGATATGAAAAGATTTTCTTTTATGAAAACAAGAATACGAATATTAAAGATGAATGGAGAATTTGAGAGTACTCGGCATTATGGATTCGCCTATCTTGCATGGTATGAACAAGAATTCGTAAAGGTGTATGGAAGAATTATTTCAGATGATAAAATATCATTAGACAGGAAGAAATATCTTATTTCTGTAGTTCTCACAAAGATTATGATTCGAGAAATAGAATGGTCTCTGATTATCGAACAACAGGAGGTTATCAAAAAATTCTTTACCTATTGGAAAGAATGATTTAAAAAACTCTTGGATTCCTATGAGAAACCAAGAGTCGAAAGTGCTTCTGTAAGATTATGAGAGGAGGAAATGCAGAAAATATATGATATCCTTAATGGACAATAAATTTAGAGTTTTTTCACCATATATTCTCCTTCAAGATTATATCCGAGTTTCGCATAATACGAACGAACTCCCACTCCTGCGATAACCGCTATTTTTTCGATATTTGGATAATTCTCTCGAATAATCGCCTCGGCTCTTTCTGTCAGGCGTCTTCCAAATCCCATATGTTGACCACTTCCATCTGTTTTTTCACCGACTCTGAGTTGATCACCAAAAGTATGTATTTCTCGGATAATTGCAGCATTACCTAGAGCCGAAATCGGATGTTCTGTTTTTTCGAAAATATTGGATGGAATTCGCAGTCGGAGGAGAGAAAAGAGGGTTCTGTCGACGGGATCAATCCATTGAAGGAGATATTCTTTCCCACCACTTGCTTCGTATTCAAGAACATCAAGAATCGCATTTTCTCGTTTATTATCTCTATCGCGAATTTCTCGCGCAGATATGTCTTTTCGAACGATTCCGAGTTTTTTCATATGTTCATCGGTTACCTGACGGAGGTTTGCAAGGTGCGAACCAGCGAGGATTTCTGAAGCAGGGATATCTCGATACATACGATTGAGTCGTACATATTCTGGGATCATCCCTTGAGATTTTGCCATCAGATCTACGAGTGTTTCATCATCGTATGGGACGAAGTCCCCATTTCTCCAGATACCTTCGAGTTCCGTATGAGGAGTTACTACCATCGGATATATCTTCAATTCATCGGGACGAAAATCCGAGTTATCAAATATCTCTCGAAGACTTTCGAGATCTTTTTCTGGAGTACTTCCGAGGAGATTTGGCATCATATGAGCAACCACCTTGAATCCTGCATCTTTCAGAATCTTCGTTGCAGCAATAGATTCTTTATTTCCATGCCCTCGTTTACTTATTGCATTTATCTCATCATCGGTGGACTGGTATCCTATTTCTACTCGAGTAATACCATATCTTCTGAGTCGGGAAATTTCGAGATTATGAAGCTCATCGGGACGAGTTTCCACAGCGATTCCGATGATTCGACTCTCAGCGGTTTCATTGCGTTTTTTAGCTTCCTCTAGAGTGGCAGATTTCTGAATCTGAAAGCTCGGGTCTATCTCGAAACTAGCAAATTTCTCGCCACTCATTTCTGTTGAGAGAAGATTTTTGCGAAGTTCGGAATAGGTGGTATGAGCATCGTAGATATCTTTGATATACGACTCTTGATAGAGGAGGGGATAGGCACTCCAAGTTCCTCCGATGATGCGAATATCACATTTTTCTATCCTATGTCCTGTGATTTCCAATGACCGCAGACGGTTCCATATCTGCCGAATCGGGTCAAATTCATTCAATTCCGCTCGCATAACGGCAGGCTCATTCGGGACATAACTTTTTGGAAGGCCTTCATAACTCGGACAGTAGACACATTTCCCCGGACATCCCCACGGTTTCGTGAGGATAGAAATAACGGAAACACCCGACAGACTTCGAACCGCTCGTTTTCGGAGAAGTTTCCAAACGCGTGATTCATACTGCAAAATACCCTCGCGAATGAGGATATTGTATCTATCGATAAAAACTATTCCCGAAATACCTTTGGGGAGTTTGTATTCTGCATAGATTTCATTTTTGAATGTATGAAACTGCTCTTTAGTAGTGATTTCTGGATGAATGGAAAGTTCCCGTAGGATGCGGTCAGTAATGGTGTAAGTCATAAAGTCGAAAGTCTGTAAGGTCCGTAAAGTGAAATATGTTTTGGAGTATACTCAAAATTTGCAAAAAAAAAAATAAAGTGGTAAAATACATTTGTTGCTTAAGAAATTAAGACCTAAATTTATATTTTAATTATTAAAATTATGTTAATAGCTGAAGTTTGATGAGATAATATTAAAAGTGCTCCAAATCAAACTATTTGACTTAAAGACTCAAACAATCAAGTTGAACAAGCTTGAAAATTGGCTGATTTAGAAAAAGCAAGAGAGTTAAATGCTTCAAAAATGGTTTTAGATCAGGCTCTTTTAAACGTAATGAATACAGCTATTTCAGAATGAGCAAATTTTTCAGGAAATCTTTTTATTAATCCTGATTCAGATCATAGTAAATGAGTTATTATTAGTGCAAGAATTGATGATGAAGTTTTAGATGTTTTTCAAAAAAAATTAACTCATGAATTAGAAAACGTATATTCTCCAGTAGATAGACTTAGTTATTCTGATGAACAAGAATACATGATAGCTGTAAATAATATAAAGTCGTTAATCAATTCTCATGTAGCGAATTACATGAGAAAAATAAAAGATAAAAAAGAATTAAATAGTATTATACATACGGAAATAGTAACATATACAGAAAAATCCCTACCAGGGATTGTTGATGATGATAGAGATAGTCGCATGGCTTTCGGAAACGTTGTTCTTAAATCTATTCGTGAATGTTTCTGAAAAAGTTATACATATAATATTTATTCTTTATTAAGAGAACTAAAAAAATAACTCCAAATTTTGGAGTTATTTTTTCTTTTAATTGTTATATCTTCATAATCTCCTCCTCCTTATGTTTCGTCATTTTATCGATCAAAACAATTGCTTCATCGATGCTTTTCTGGAGGTCTTTTTCTTGTTGTTTCACGATATCTTCACCAACACTTTCATCTTGATTCTTGATTTTCTTCAGGTAATCTTGACGGACATTTCGAACGGCTACTTTTCCATCTTCCGAAAGACGCTTCGCAATCTTCGCGAGATCACGGCGACGTTCTTCGGTGAGTGCAGGGATTCGGATCAGAACCGATTCTCCATTGTCCTGAGGATTGAGTCCGATATTTGCATCGTTGATGGCTTTGGAGATATCTCGGAGAACTGATTTATCCCATGGTTGTATAGAAATAGTTTGAGCATCGAGTGTCCCAACCGAAGCAACATTACGAAGTGGTTGAGCAGAACCATACGCCATAACAGTAATACTTTCTACGATAGCAGGATTTGCACGCCCCACTTGGAGTTTTGCAAATTCATCATGGAGATGTTGTTCCGCCTTATCGAGGTCAGATTTGAGTGTGTGTAACATAATATATATAGAGATTAGAGAATAGGAGTCAGAGAATAGTTTATAAGTTTGTTCTCCTTTGAGTTTAGAGATTTTTCACTTTATAGACTTTTGACTTGGATGAGAGTATATCCATTTTCCTCTATAAGAAAAGATTTTTTTGACAAAAAAGATAAAAAAAATACAATTCGTCCGTACATATTTTTCTCTATCCATAATCTTTTCTTTTATGAATACAAAAGGTCTTTTTGCAATAGCTCTTCTTCTCACTACTACGCAAGCCTTTGCTTCCGTTGGTGATTACAAAGAAACAGCCTGTAGTGCTGAATATTTTACAGCAAATAATTGTAGTGCGTGTTTTGAAGGAATGGATCTTGCAAATGGTGATCAAATCAATGGACTCTATGATAGTTGGATGAATAAAAATACGAATGAGCAGATTATCTATAAAGGAGAGCAAGTCATGCCAGAAATTATTCCTCTCTCGGCTGGAACGACGTTTGTAGCAAATCCTCTTGATCCTACTACTTTCTGGAAATATGGAACAGAGGTAATATGGACAGATAGTCCTACAGGATCAGGAAAGCAAGAGTTTATACTCGATGCAGCAAAATCTGTGAAATTTCTTGAAGCAGACCTCTGAGCATCTTATACTCTTACAGCGACCGATAAGGCGGCTGGAGAAGTTCTTGGAGTTCTCAAGTTCCCACTTAGTTATCATAATGTTGATCTCGATGGAAATGAAGGAAAAAAAGAAACACATATTGAATGTGTATCATATACATCAAAAGCCGCCGCACCTGTAGCAGTTCTTCCAGTAGAAGTTATTAATCCTGTACCAACACAGATGACGACAGTGAAAACGGGTCCAGAATCACTCCTTATTATGGCATTTGCACTTCTCATAGCTGCTGGATTTGTAATCGTCAGAAATCGAAAAAATACATAATTATTAAGAGATAAATTATATTCAATCCAGTATGCTTTTTTGAAACAATTATTAAAGTATGCTGGATTTTTGCGTTTTTATGAAATATAGGATAGGATAGAGGAAATGATATATTTCTAACTATATATATATGCGTAATTTTAAACTTTCTCTCTTTGCTTATTCTTCACATGTAAGCATATTTAAATATCAAGCAAGCAGTACGGAGAGTGCATCTACGAGCTGAGATATTGTTGCAGCAAAGAAATTGATTAAAAAGATTGTTAGCACAAGATCGTATGCTGAGGCAATAGAACTCGATAAACTTGAAGATCTTTTGCAAAAGACACAAGAAAATACCGAAGAGAAAAATAAAATTCTTAATCTCATTACTGATGCTATAAAGAATAAGAATATTTGACTTGCAGATAAAGATGTTCTCGAAAAGATGAAAGCAAGATATGAGAAAGCAGAACAAGAGAAAAAAAACGCAGCACTTATAATTCAAGCCAATACACAACAACAAGCTTGAGTACTTCAGTGAAAAGTATGATGAGAGACATCAGACACTCAACGTGTACAAATCTCTCATCAGGATGCTAAGGAGATGCTAGTATGATTTGATAGGAAGAATAATAAACCAACAATACCATCTCCTGTATCAACAAATAAAGTGGGCGTAAATAGTAATTGAGAAGTACAAACATTTGTTATAAAAGAACCAATAAAGGTAGAAACTCGTTCTTTGGATGAGAAAAAACCAGTACCAATGGCTATATCTGGAAAACAAGACGAAGAGGGTAAATCTTCTGCTCTTGCAAAAGTACAAGAAGCTACAAAAAAGCCAGTTTCAAAAACTATTACTATTAACAAGACCATTGTTGCAACAAAAGATATTTCTATAGATCAAATATCTTCATCATCAGATTTGAATAAGAAATTACTTTTTCTCTCGGATTTTGATAATGATGGTAAAGTAGAACGAGCAAGTGAATATCATATTTTTCGAGCAGATACGAATAATCGTACCATTGGAGAACAAACAATGTTTGGTCTTTTTCAAGATCATATAAAATCTGAGGCAGATTTGCAAACATTATTTACTCGATTAGGAATGACTGGAACTCCAGCAGATTTATCTGACTCAACAAAGACGAAAGCACTCCGAATGGAATTCATTAAGAATTTTGAGGAAGAAGTATTACTTCTCCAGTCAACACTCAAAATTGTAACATGAAAAAATGTATGAGAAGGAGTTGCTGCCATATTTCTTGGAAAAACATCAGAATTTCAAACAGAGATTATTGCAAATAAAGAGGAAGTTATTAAGAATATTAAAGCTCAAATAGAAAAAGATCCTTCTTTTCTTGAGAAAGCATTTGCCGTACTCGGATCGATTGGTCTTGGTTGGATATTCGCTGGACTACATCTCTCATATAGACAGAGTGATTTAGCTGTACAAGAAGCTACTGGAGATAAGAAAGAACATATTGTTGTAGTTACGGGGAAATCTCCATTATCACAACGACTTTTTCAAGCAGCCAATGGAAGTACTACTATTGAAGTAAGAGCGCAATGAATCGCGGAAGTGGTACTAGATTTGAATATCCAGGATAAAGCAGGAAAGATAATAGATAGTACAGAAGAATACTGTCAGAATCTTGAAAATAATCTGACACTTGGCTCTGATGGAACTCTTATAGTTACGAAGAAGATGACTCAAAATAAGTTTGAAAAAGGAGTAACTGATTTTTTCACTAAGAATAGATTGGGAGAATGACCTCAATGATGAGAGAATCTTACGAAACTGAAAATAGCACTTGGATCAGAATATCTAACTCAGTTTGCAAAAACACATGAATGATTAAGTTTCCGTGGCTTCAATGTGGGTTATAGTATCGCACAAAGAATGGCTTTTGCAGGATTTTCTCTTGAATATATTTCAACAAAAGTCACAGAAATACAAAGAAATAAAGCTGCAGAATCTTCGGAACTTGCTGCAACCAGAGATACAACCACTTGGGAAAGAATTGGTGTAAAATCTCTACGAGAAGACATTAATGGAGTACAACGAAATGCGTATATTTTTGATAATACCTGGACAGAACAGGATTTCCAAGAATTGAAAGGACAATGAGTCAGAGTAGTAAAAACCACAGATGGTATTAAACTTATAGCTCCAGAAGAAAAGGCATTAAAAGTAGCATATACGAGTAGTCGCGGAACTTATGGTGATAAGGATATTTCTTACTCTATACAAGTTGTTGATGTAACTAAGACTACCGTTGCTAAAAATAAAGAAATAATGGAAGAGAAGCCAGTACAGTCTGTAAATGAAGCAAGAACTATGATAGATAAGAAATTTCCTCATCTTGGAGCTTCATTATATGATATTGCACGACATAAAGGAAATTGATCACCGTCTTTTTATGCACATTTTGATGAAATCTTCGTGGCAATCGGAAAGAAATATTATGCAACCGCTCAAGACCTTATAGTAAAATGAGCTAAGAGCTTTGTTATAGATAAAAATATCTTTTCTCTTATAAAAAATAAGAGTCCAGAAGATATTGCTAATATTTTTGCAGCTATCAATACATTTACCTATGGTTCTAAAGATGGTAAAAACTCAAAATGAGATATAAAGATATCTGAAGTTTCAAAATATCGTACGTCTTCTGTGATTGCTGCAGAAACGAGACTAGGATTTTCTGTGAACCAAGTATTAGAAACAAAGGCAAAAGCTGAGATGCATACACCAAAACAACTCTCTGAACTTATCTCATGACAAGCTCTTTCGACTTCTATAGCAGCAACTCCTTATAGTAGTGTTGCAAAACTGTGAAATGGACGAGGAAAACATCGAACTGACTCGATGAATTATTCTTTCAATGTGAGTAGTGTTATACTGAAGAGTGGAGTAGATGGATATATTATGGAT
Organism: Candidatus Altimarinota bacterium; assembly: GCA_041660685.1. Lineage (GTDB taxonomy): Bacteria > Patescibacteriota > Gracilibacteria > BD1-5 > UBA2023 > UBA1545. Next base: position 9,281 of record JBAZVV010000018.1, read on the forward strand.
CCATCAGAGAAACGACAGATTCTTACTCAGAATTCACAGGATATAACGAAGAATTATGAAGAATTTAATAGCTTTGTTAAGAAACAGGGGATAAGTGATTTTACTCAGAGTGAATATGAGAAATATCTCCGTGATGGTGTAAATCCACGCCAGGCTGATTTTGATGCAAAGGGCATAAAATCATCGAAAGATCCTGTATTTTATCGATGATTTGCGATGATAGAAGGAAATCGTTGTCTGAATGCTCTTCATGGACTTGGGTATCCACTTTTGGAAACACAACCAAAGCCAATCGTAGAACAAGTATCAAATGATCCTACTAGGGCGGATAGTGCTATGGCAAGTAGACTAGATGCACAAACAATGCAAGGGGATCCAGGTATTGGTTGGAATCTTGGTGGTGGGGCATGATGATTATTTGGTGGAAATAAGGGAATTGGAGGTTCAGGTGGTGGAGCAGGTACAGGACCAAAAATACCACCAGTAGTGCCACCTGCACCAATTATTTAGTAATTTATATTTTTCATATGAAAAAACTTTTTATAAGTAGTATATTTATATTCTGTATTATTTTTTGAGTTATGTATTATTTTTTTCATATACAAGAATCTTCTCTATGAGAGAGCTCTGAATATAAGAAGGGGGATATATCTACCCTATCGTGATCTCACGAGAAAATTATATTCCCTGATTTTTAGATTGACAAATTATTTTTATATATAATATATACTTTTAAATAGTTGATAATCGTTCATTTTATGAAAGCCCCTCTTTCTTATGGAAGACTTAAGATAATTTTTATAATCCCAGTTTTATTAGGAATATTTAGTGTATTTACAATACAAATTACCAATGCTGCATTGATAAGTGAATCATGTACTACTGGTACATATGCCGGTACTTATAATATTACCCCATCATGTAATACCTGCGGATATTTTTCAAATACATACATAAATACCATATTTGACACATGGGATTGGTTTTATAATTTGGATGGTATAGAGAAAGTTATTTCTGGTTCCAGTTCCTGAAATATCATTCCATTAAATGGATCAAACCTCACTATTTGACAACAACCATTCCTGGTTTCAAATACATTTCCTGCAGGATTTGGGATAAATTATAAAAAAGAAGCACTCGTATTTTCAGCAAATACATTGAAATTTTCTACACCAGTAACAAATAGAACTACTCCTATTGGACGGGTAGAATATACGATTCGATCGGTCAATGTAGTTCCAACATGAGGTTCTCCCTATACTTTTCCATGGTCTTACTATTCTGGAGCGGAAGTAGTGTTACCAAATGGTATTACTAATATGACAGCAATTCAACTCAATTTATGAACGAGTACTAAAAATATCGATCCGGCAACGATATCGAATCATAAAGAATGTTATGTCTTTCTCGGTGCTTGGTGCTGAGATGGAGTAGTTGATGCGGGTGATGAGACTTGTGATCCAGCAGATCCAGCGAAAACAGGATGGGGAACGGGTGGTTGTAGTGCAACCGCTTGTACACCAATTACTACGCCACCAGTTGCTTGTGTTCCATGAGCAACTATCGGAGTACAAACAACAGTAATAACAGCAGCAACTGCTGGACTTTGTCCAGTAGGACAAATAGTTGGAGGATTTACTTCGACTGTCGCAGGAACGACAACCAACTATATTTGGTCTTGTAATGGATCTGCTGTCGGTGGGGCTTGTAGTGCCAGTAATACTTCATCAGTTCCACCAGGTGGTGGTTGAGGATGAGGTGGGGGATGACCTAGTTGTCAAATAGGATCTATTACAGGAGTACAAAGTTCGCCAGTGACTATGAATACACCCGGTCTTTGTGTGAGTGGCCCATCAGCAGTAAGCGCCTTTACAACAGTTTCAACTATAGGGAATGTGACGACTTATAAGTGGTCTTGTAATCAAACTTATGGATGTAGTACAACTTTTATTGGTGGTGGCTGATTGACTGTTCCTGGTTCGAGTAGTTACTGTGGAAATGGTTCTGTAGAGCGACCAAATGCGGCAGGACAATACGAGAACTGTGATACGACTGCGGCATGGTGTGTAAGTTGTAATATCGCACAAACCAATCCAGGTTCCAATGGGCCAGGGAAACTCACTATTACTACTCCAGGATATTCTACCATTGATATTAATGCCTTTAAACTCATACTTGGTCATCAGGTTCCTGTGTTTGATCCGCAGGATGTGGTGGCATTTGAGACCAATACCCCGATGTATTTACAAAATAAGATCGCAACTATTACTAATTCTTCTTCACTCATACAAGGAGCAAATGTATCAAAGATGATTAGTAATATCGGAGTAGGTGGAGCGATTCGTTTTAAAACAGGAGAAATGAAGGATGCATCAGGGAATATCCTGACTATCACTTATAATGAAAGACTGTACCCATCTTCTATTACTCTTTTCCAAGGATCAGAACCAGGACTTCAGGGATTTATGGGAGATGCAACTAATATAGTAGGGGATTATGCGGATACTAATATGACACTTCCTATGTTTCTCGGAACAGGATTCTATGCAAGCCTGCAATTTCTCGAAGCTCCATTTAGTATTCGTGTTTCTAAACCGATTATAGTAAATACTGCTGGTGGAAGTGCTTTCATTGGAAGCGCTCTCGGAAATAGTGTCAATACATTGACTGCGAATTTTATGACTGCTTTGCAGAATGGAAATTTTACTACAAGTACTGTGAATACAGCTTCATCATTTGCCCTTTCTAGTGCCACGAGAAGCATATCAAATAATTCTCTTCTTTCTCAATCTATTACGTCTGGAAGTCTCGCAGAAAGTTTAAAAATAGCAAATGCGTCTTCGGTTGGTCTGGCGGGAATTTCGACAGTCATTAATATTGCTTCTGAATATGATATTGATCCGAAATCTGTTCCGCTTGGTGACACGACCAATATTCGAGTATTTAAGGACGGAAATGTTTCTATTGACGGAACTCTCGATTTGACAGGAGTAAAAACCATCGTCATAGAGAATGGAAATTTGATTATTAACAAGAATATTCGCTATATGAGTCCAAATGCGAGTTTCGCATGGATTGTAAAAAATGGAAATATTATCGTTGCTGATTCTGTAACGGAGATTGCCTGAGTATATGTGACACTTGCTGGATCTATTTTGAGCAATGGAGTTTCTACTCCGAATCGTCTTACAGTGGATGGAAGTCTCTATGGAAATACCACTGACCTTGTCAATAATCGCTCCTATGTTCGTGGACAGACGGGTTATAGTGCTCTCAATGTTGGAGTAATTGTGAATTATTCTAATCGAGCCATTATGTATCCACCCCCATTTCTTTCGAGCTTCTTGGATCAGTATTCATTACAAAGAGTAGTACAATAAGAATAAAATCCAAAAAATACTCAGGAGAACAATTCTCCTGAGTATTTTTTCTATCTCACCGATTTTTACACTCGTTCTCCCTTGAGAACCCATCTATCCATTTCGGTGATTTTTACTGTTATGATATCTCCTATTTTGATATTTTCATCTGCATCGATATATACTTCTTTGAAATTTCTCGTTCGTCCCACGAGTTGTCAGTCTTTCTCTGTTCCTGTTATGAGAATCTCTTCGGTTCTTCCAATCATAAGTTTGTTTCGTTTCTGAACCGATTCATAGAGAATGGTATTCAAAATATCCCATCGTCTCGCTTTTTCTTCCATAGAAATCTCTTGTTCTTGATTATCTTTTATCATATCAGCTGCACGTGTTCATTTTCTTGGAGAATATCGTGCGATGAAGGCAAAATCAAACTCGCAGATTTTAAAAGCTCGAACCGTTTCTTGGAATTGTTCCCCGGTTTCTCATGGAAATCCTACAATAATATCGGTCGATATTGCAAAAAGTGGATCCCGAGATCGAAGATATTCCATCTGAAGTCTGAAATCCTCAAAAGTATGTTTCCGATTCATATTTTTAAGAACCTCATCAGATCAAGACTGGAGAGCAAAATGGAGATAATGACACATTTTTGGCAGTTCAAAATGAGCATCGAGTACATCTCGTGTCATATCGTGCGGATTACTGGAAGTGAAACGGATGCGATCGAGTCAGGATATTTTATTGATTCCATCGAGAAGTTCCCGAAAAGGAGTTACTAATCCCCTTTGTAAAGGGGGGATTATCCACTTTAATTCTTCACTATTCCAGAGTTTTTTCTTGGTTTCCTTTCCATAGCTGTTTACATTTTGTCCGAGAAGTGTTATTTCTTTGGTTCCATTTATCACACATTCTTCGATTTCTTCTATGATTTCTGGTTGTGGTCGAGATTTTTCTCGTCCGCGAGTATAGGGAACGATACAAAAACTACAAAAATTATCACACCCTGTTTGTATGATAATATTGGCAGATCCAGGATTATCTTGGGATTGTTTAATTTGCAGGTATTCATTCCATTTAGCATCATTTCCGATTTCTGTTTTAGTAATGAGCGAAAGTATTTTTGTCAGATAATGAATTTCCTCGATTCGAAGAGTAAAATCTACAGCGTCAGTGATACCAAAAATTTTATCATCAGAATTGAGAAGACCTGAAATAATTTCAGACTTTGAGTTTAAATCTACGCTTCCTCACTCTCCGTACAATTCGTACGGTTCGCTACAGGTCTCGATTTGCGCTCAAATTCTATCATTTTTTCAGGTTTCTAGAATTTTATCTTTATAAATAAGTTCAATATTTTTTACTGCTTTTCGTTTCCTCTCACTTTCATAGAATCGCTGCTGTAATCCTGTTTTTCGAACCATACAACCCGTCACTCCGACGATGAGAGTTTTACCATTTTTCTCAGCAAGAGCTCGTGCATCACGGATATATCCATATACTCGATCTTCTCATTTTTGTCGTACCGAGCACGTATTGAGTATGAGAACATCTGCCTCATTGCACTCGAGAACTTTTCTGAGTCAGGATTGGAGGAGGATCATATTAATTTTTTCGGAATCAGCATAGTTCATCTGACAACCAAATGTTTTGAGGAGATAATTCACGTTTGAGAGAAAAGGAAATAATAAAACACAAATGTATACAAAAAAGTGAATTTGTAAATTTTAAAAACTTGCATTCCCTCCATTCTTTGCTATAATTCCCCACATTAAAAAGTAAATTATCTTAAAAAATATGCTTGACAAAAATATTTTCCCATATAATTTAAACGCCAGCACGCAAGTACGCCAAACTAAAACTTTCCTCTATTTCCGTATTCTCGACCCCCCAGAAAATTATCTCGGGGATTTTTTGTGTGGAAAAATGATTTATGGCGAATGATAGATACAAGATAATGTGACAACTTGAGTAAAACAGCGGAGCAATAATGGAACATCTTACTTTTCTTAATTATAAATCACTTATTATGAAAACAAACAATAATACCCGTCATTGCGAGCGAAGCGTGGCAATCCAGATGAAACAAACCTCTTTTTCAAGAAAGTTTCGTGGCTTCACCCTCGTAGAACTCATCGTCGTCATCACCATCCTCGTCATACTCGGAACCATCGCTTTCACGAGTCTCTCAGGATTCTCCGGATCTGCTCGTGATTCCTCCAGAGTATCTGATCTTACGAATATATCTCAAGGTCTCGATATATCCCAGATACGGAGTGGTTCTTATCCATCTCCTGATAATGCTTTTTCTGTCACTTATTCCGGAGGAGTTCTCTGGAACCAGTGAACCGTCGGTGATACGATGATAAATATTCTTTCCGCAGGAGGAGCAAAGATGAATCGGAAACCCACTGATCCACTGACTCCAGCCAAAGAATACACGTATTCGACCCTTGCCTATGGAAGTGCCTATCAACTCAAAGCCGATTATGAAGGAGACAGTGTGGTATATCGGATGAGAAATAATATTATCGAACAAGCCAATGCGGCTTCCAGTAATCCTGTCATCGCCTATCTCAAAGGAAACTATAATGGGATAGCTACGAAGACTCAGACAGGAAATATTGTCTATCTTGTTGCTACCCCGAGTATCATCACAACTCAGACAGGCATGACGGGATCTGGATTTGAAAT
>JBAZVV010000019.1:0-15250 GCA_041660685.1 Candidatus Altimarinota bacterium
ATAAATAAAAAATACTCATAGAATATATGAGTATTTTTTATTGTGAATTAAAGAAAGGTAAATAATTCCTCAAGAAAATCTCTTGAGATTATCTCTCAGAAATTAATAAATTTTTAATAATTGGTCATATACTGTCACGGCTCATCATAATTATATATGATGAGCCTGTTTGTAAAATGGAATTGTAAATGGAGAAATCTATTATATACTCTGCCAAACCTTTCTTTATTTTCCTTATCCCTATTTTATGAAAATGTCTTTTAAGAAAATATGTGCTTTCTGTATCCTTATTCCCTTCACTGCATCGAATCTTTCCATTACTACCATCTATGCAGGGAGTACAGGAAATAATCCGAATCAGAATACCAATAAAGGAAATAGTACAGGAAAAGACCACGATCTCAAGGCCACTTTCAGCGGGAAAGAATTAGAGAGGGTTAGGACATCCATCAAAGGAAAAAATAACTATACGCTATTGATACGATCAAGTGACTGACTTGGTGCTATTGATAGCTTTTTTAGTTCAGAGGATGCAAAGATAAAGGTAAAGCAAGTTAGTAATACTGCATATATAGTAGAACTCCCATCGGATAATAAAAGCTTCAGCGGGGAACTCTTGAAAATGGATAATGGAGTCATTCCTTCAAAACTCGCTACTTATGATGTTTTACAACCAGAAGTATTCAATAGCTCCGCAACAGCGGCTTATTTGAGTGGAGAAACCATTGGTTCGCTCTGGGGAATACAAAAGATAGGAGTTCCTGCCTTCGTCGAGGAACTCAGTACGAAAGGGAAAGTGAAGATCTGAGTTCTCGATACGGGAATTGATTCAACCCATACGGATCTATCAGGTAATTACAATACTCCGCTTTCGTACGATTTCGTAAACAGCCAAAGCGGAGGAATCGATGACAATGGACATGGAACCGAAGTTGCGGGAATCATCTGAGCACAGGTAAACGGGACAGGAATATTCGGAAGCGACCCGAGCGCGGATCTTGTATCGCTCAAGGTATTGAACCAGAACGGAATCGGTACCACCTATGACGTACTGAAAGCCATCGCCTATGCGAAAGCGAGTCATATACCTGTCCTGAATATCAGTTTCGGAGGAACGGGAAGTCCAGTTGGAAATCCCGTATGTGAAGCGATCACCGATGCAAAGAATAACGGGATCATCACGGTCGTATCGGCAGGAAATGCAAATGCAGATGCCACGAATACCATCCCTGCAGCCTGTCCTGATGCTATCACCGTCGGAGCGACGAATAGGGATGATACCAAGGCTTCGTTTTCGAATTATGGAAATGGAGTGGATATTTATGCTCCTGGAGTAGACATCTACACGACGGCTTTGAATAATGGTTACACCACTCAGAATGGGACTTCTTTTTCCGCTCCTCTCGTCACTGGACTCGTTGCGAAAGAATTGGCATATAGCGGAGGTATTTCATATGGTCAGATACTTTCTGATATTACGAATAATTATCATCTTGTTACGAATAGTACTTTAGTGAATACTATCACTACCAGTACTTGAGGGTTGGTAAGTTCTGGGGGTAGTTTATCATCTACCGGAATCACAAGCTCCTGAGTAACTTTGAGTGGAAGTACTCTTTCAGGAACCACTGCCTCAGGAAGTTTTCAAGCTCTCCCTCTTGTCGATTACAACACGTATCATTATTATTCAGGAGCGGAGTTACGTATGGAAACAGTCTCTATCCCGATAGTCTCGGTTTCCAGGGATTAAAACTTTCGAATGTTCAGATATACACCTATGTTGAATATGTAAATCTCTTAAAAACACAACAAGGAGCTTTCAAAGCTCTTGCGGTACCAATCAACGGATTGGTAGGAGAATGGCTTCTAAATGGAAATACGAATGATACGAGTGGAAATGGAAATAATGGGACAGCAACAAATATCACATGGACAGGTTGATGAGGTAGTTTTGATGGGAGTACTAGTAAAATACTTACTTCATGAAATACCGATTTATCTTGATTGACGCAATCAATCAGCTTTTGGGTTAAACAAAATTGAAATTTCTCTAATTGGTGAGCTGCAGTTGAACAAAGATCAATAGGTGCATGAGACAGAATAATTGCCATTAGAAGCTCGGACGGATGAGTGCCTCCATGAGGGACATCTCTGCATAGAATAGGATTTAGAATGGTAAGAGATTATGTGGCATGGGATTGAAATAACGTTGAATCTTCAGATATTACCAATAATATTTGGCATAATGTAATTTTTGTCAGAAATTGAACTAATGCTCAAGTTTATGTAGATTGAGTTATTGTAGGTAGTACATTATTATTTGATTGAAATCCTTATTCTTCAAGACCTTTGAGTATATGAAGAGATACTGCCAATTGATGAGATTGATGACATTCATTTTTATGAATCCTTAAATGAATTCGTGCATATAACCGCGTTCTCTCCTCCTATGAAATCCAAAATCTCTATAACGAATGAACTTCCACAATAAATAACAATACTGCCACCACCACTCCAGTATTCCTCACCAACCAAGTTCTCTCCAATTCTACTTTCAAATATGATTTCACAGAGACTACTTCTCAAGTATTCATGAAGAATCTCCAAAATCAGTCCAATATAATCATTAGTGGAAAAGAAGACAATAATAAAGGAGATCCCATCACTCTCTCCAAAGGGGAATTCACCTACGAAAATACTCTCATGAGCATCCCGGGAAAGAAACTTCCCTACGAGTTCAAATTGAGTTACAAGAACCAGCTCTACTACAACTGACCAGCAGGTATCAACTGGGATCATAACTATAATATATACCTGACCGGTGAAACCAATGGGAATGTCCTCTACTACAACGGACATCTCGGAGTGTTCCGATTTACAGCAAGCGGAAGCACATTCAATTACAATGAAGGACTGAAAGCAAATCTTGTCCAAAGTGGAAGCATCTACACTATCAATTACGATAACGGAGACAAATACACTTTCGACCCGAGTGTGTCTGGTTCGGGTTCGAGCAAGATTTCTCGAATAGAAGATATAAACGGAAATAATCTCAATTTCGCGTACTCTGGATGACTTCTCTCGACCGTCACCGATACACTTGGAAGGAATATTTCCTACTCCTACTACGATCACAATCGACTCCGTGATGTGACGGATTTCAACGGACAAAAAGTGAGTCTTTCCTACTTCACTGGTTCCACTGCCTCTGGAAGTATTTATGATCTCCAGAATATCACCATCAACAACGGAATAGGAGCGATGAAGACTATCAGTTTCGAGTATAGTACCGGAGGAACCGATATCACCAATCACGCCATCACCCGCCTCATCGATGCCAAATGACAGACATACGTAGAGAACACCTACGATACAGGAAGCCGAGTCACCTCCCAGAAATACGGAAGTGGAACACTCACCTATACCTACACGCTTTCAGGAACCACAAATCCGACAATCGCCAAGAATACCGTCATAGACAAGCTTGGAAACAAGACTGAGTACAGCTACGACGCAAACGGGAACCAGACACAGGTTACATATTGGAACCCCGCACAGACGAACTCAACCACCTATACCTACGAGTACAATACTCTCGGATACATGACTAAGGAAATAAAACCGAGAGGGAATGGATTCACCTATACCTACGATTCCAAAGGGAATATGACCGAAAAGCGGATGAAAGCCGATACGAGCGCGGCAAATTCGGGAAATGATCTCGTCACTACTTATGTCTACGATTTGAACAATAATCTCCTGACTCAGACGAATCCGAATAGCATAGTTATTGCCAATACATACGATTCGAACAATAATCTCCTCACGAAAACCTTATCCGGAGCGACGACCTATTCCGGAACGGTCCAAAATACCACCACTAGCTACACGTATCTTTCCGGATTCCTCGATACAGCAACCGATGGTGAGGGGAATATCACCAAATTTCAGTACAGTTCCGGTCAGGTCTCTAAGATCATCCGAGGAACGGGTTCTGTGACCTCTACGGGTTCTTTCACCTACGATAGCTACGGAAACCCTACCGCTTCAACGAACGGCGAAGGATGGACGAAATCTGGGACATATAATCTCTTTAATCTTCTCGGAACTGGAACGACCGCGGAAGGAGTCGTGACGAGCTACGAGTATGATGCGAATAATAACAAAACCAAAGAGACTCGGTATCTCTCTGGAGGAACGGCAGTAAAATCCCAATTCTTCTACGATATCCTCGACCATATGACTGGAAGTCTTGTAGACACCGCGAGCGGAAAAACCCTTCTCACGACGTTCAAGTACGACGAGAACGGAAATATTATCGAGAAAAAAGTCGGAAGCGGAGCACTGGTGAAATACACCTACAACGAATTCGGAAAAGTCGAATCTGAGAGGGTCATCATGAATTCAGGCGATAGCTCTCAGGACATCGTCACTGGATACTCCTACGATACGAACGGGAATTTGACTGCAAAAACAGACCCACTCGGAAATACCACTACCTACACTTACGACCTCTACGACCGAGCGACACAGGAAACGAATCCGAAAGGAACCTACGTAATATACGCATTCAACAAAGATGGAAGTGTGAGTTCTAAGTCGGTATATGACTCTGGAAGCACCATTCTCTCTAAATCCGCCTATCTCTCCGATGGACTCGGGAATATCGTGAAATCGACCGACTATTTGACTCCTGCAAGCAGTACGTGAGCACTTGATACAAAAATCACCTATGATAGGAATGGAAAGAAAACATCTGTCATAGATCCGAAAGGCAATACTACGAGCAATATCTACGATGCTCTCGGAAGACTCTCTTCTACGACCGATGCACTCGGGAATACGGTATCGTACTCGTACGACAAGCGAGATCTCGCAACCAGCAAAACCATTACTCCCAATACCGGAACGGGAATAGTTGCCACTGCTTCCTCTTACGATCACGACGGACGGCTCACGAGCGAAACGGATAACCTCAGTCAGACAAAAACACTTATCTATAATACTCTCAATCAGGTTGTCAGTTCTACAGATGAGGCGAACAATACTACTGCTTATGAACGGGATTATGCCGGGAAAACCACCAAAGAGACGAAGTATCTCTCGGGAGGAACGAGCATAGTGACTATTTATGGGTATGATGAGCGTGAAAATCTCATATCGGTTACTGATCCCGAGAATCACACCACTACCTACGCCTATGATGGAATTAATCGTAATACAAGCGTAATCTATCCAGACAGCAAACAACTCGTCTACACCTACGACAAGAACTCGAATGTCGCAAGCCAGATTGACCCGAACGGAACCACCACGACCAATGCCTACGATACCACGAACCTTCTCACTGGAAGGAGTATTAGCACGGGTACGGGAGTTCTCGGAATCACGAGTGAAACGTATTCGTATGACAGTCTCGGAAGAGTACTCTCTGGTTCGGGGAATGATACGAACAAACTCAACTTCACCTATGACAGCATAGGAAGACTTGCAAGCGAAGCGCAAACGCTCTCGGGACAATCTCAGACCACCGTCGGATATATCTATGATGGAAACAATAATCTCTCGAAGATTACCTATCCTGATGCGAGAGAATCCGTCTACAGTTACGACAATCTGAACCGAGTCACCGGAATCACTTTCAGTGGAGGAACTATTGCGAACTATACCTACACCGGTATTCTCAATACGGGAATTTCGTATGGAAATTGAGTAACGACGAGTCAGACATTCGATGGACTCCTCCGACTCAAGACTCTGAGCAATGGAGTGACGGGACTCTCTTCATATACATATTCTTACGACTCAGTTGGCAATATCACCAGTGATAGTCAAAAGAATTATTCCTACGATTCCATCTATCGGCTCACACAAGCCAATAATACCCAGAGTGGAACGCTATTGGAGAGCTTCAATTACGACAAGACCGGAAATAGGAATTCGAATGTACTTGGAAGCCTTTCCAATACGTATTCGGGAAATACTTTGAATCAATATCTCTCAGTAACTTCGAGCGGAAGTGCAACCGGTTCTACTGCATACAGTTATGATAACAATGGGAATATTACGAGTAATGGAGTCTTAAGCTTCGGTTATGATTACAAGAATCGATTGGTGAAAGTGAAGAAAGTTTCCGATAATTCGGTTGTAGCGGAGTATGGGTATGATGTACTGGGAAGACGAGTACAGAAGACCACTTCCTCGACAAATACAAACTTCGTGTATGCCGGAGAGAATGCGATACAGGAGATTGGAACGAATCTTTCCACAAGTGGTGCAATTACTACAAATAGAGTCTTCGGAATAGGGGTAGATAATATACTCGCATACGAAACGGATGATACAACTCTCTCTGATTCTAATAGTGACGAATATACTTTCTGTTCAAGTAAAGTCATTCCTTCAAATGCTGATTTTACCAAGTATGGATGGACAGCTCTCGTTAGTCGTTGCAATGACTTACAAAATCAATATACAGCAACTGCTCGTAAAATATTCTTCGTGCAAAAGGATCATCTCTGAAGCACCATCGGTCTTACAGATGCCTCAGGTTCACTCGTGCAATCGTACAAGTACGATGTGTACGGTTCGGCATATGTTTCATCAGGAACTGGGTATATTGCGATGAAGGATTTCACTGGAAATCTTCATGGAAATACGAGATTCTTTACGGGAAGAGAATATGATGGAGAAATTGGGTTGTATTACTTGAGAGCTCGATACTACGATCCTGTAGTTGGTAGATTTGTGAGTAGAGATCCGATTGGACAGGTGGATGATGTGAATTTGTATGGGTATGTAGGGAATAGTCCGATGATGTTTGTGGATTTGATGGGAAAGGAGAAGAAAAGTCTTATAAAGAATAATGAGGGTAATGCTTGGTATATCAACACAGCTTCAGCTTCAGCCCCATTTGGTAATACTGGCCATGCCATGTTATATTATGTTTCTTGATGAAAAGAGAAGATAATAAGTTATGTGCCAAATGGCTTCCCGAATTGAGTTTTTTGAGATACTCAGGGCGAATTTTTGTATGAAGAAAGTGAAATTAATAATGCTAAAGCATATATTCAAAATGGCAAGTGAGTTACATTCATCGATAAATCACACATTGACACAAAGAAAATTGATAAGTGGTTTAAAAATGAACTAAACAATACACCAAAATATAATACATTATCAAATAATTGTAGTACTGAGGTGCAAAAAGCACTGGAAGCCTGATGAATCAATCTATTTACCCCGATAGATTCGCCCTGGCATCTGGAGTTTGCTTTGCAACAAGAATTACAACAAAAACAATTATTTGATAACTTTAATAAATTCTTATGAAACTAATTCATATATGAGTCATAGTATGTTCTGTTATTTTCGTAACCGGCATATACTTTTATTTTACTGACGAAGAAGTTAAGAAAGAGAGCTTATTCGATGTAAGTATTAAAGAAAGGCTAATCTTTAAGTTGGATAGAAAGACTGAATTATACACTTATAATTTTCATGAAAAAAAATTCGATCTTTTTTCAGAAAATAAAATTATTACCCCCATCCAGTATGAGTGGAATACTTCTAAAAAAGTATTTATCAAAGAAAATATTTATTTATTTAATGGAGAACTTTTTATTAACGGAAGAAAAGAAAGTAAATGTAATATTTTGGTTTGTCCATATTATTTGGACAAAAGTGGAAAATACCTAATACTGATTGATAGGAAAATTTATAAAGACTTTTTCTTTACAAAACTTCTTGCTCAACATGTATTTAAGATTTTTAATTTGGAAACTTGAGAATACATGAGTATACAATCATTCACATATATGTGAAAAGAGAAATATAATTTTGATTTAATCTGATATGTTGAATAATAGAAATCGCACAAATATTATCCACAACTCAGGGGCTATTGCGAACTATACCTACACCGGTATTCTCAATACGGGTATTTCGTATGGAAATGGAGTAAATACCAGTCAGACTTTTGATGGACTCCTCCGACTCAAAACTCTCAATAACGGAGTGACAGGACTCTCTTCCTACACCTATTCTTACGATCCAGTCGGTAATATCACGAGTGATAGCCAGAAGAATTATACGTATGACACGCTTTATCGACTCACCCAAGCTAATAATACTCAAAGCGGGACTCTCCTTGAGAGCTTTAACTATGATAGAGTCGGAAACAGAAACTCAAACATACTCGGAAGTGTTTCGAGTACGTATTCGGGAAATATCCTGAATCAGTATTTGTCAGTAACTCAGAGCGGAAGTGCAACAGGATCGACTGTGTATACGTATGATAATAACGGGAATATCACGAACAATGGAGTGTATACTTTTGCTTATGATTACAAGAATAGACTCGTAAGGGTGAAGAAAGTGTCGGATGATTCGGTTGTGGCGGAGTATGGGTATGATGTACTGGGAAGACGAGTACAAAAAACGACTTCCTCAACAAAAACAAACTTCGTGTATGCTGGAGAGAATGCAATACAGGAAACTGCAACGAATCTTTCGACCAGTGGTGCAATTACGACAAATCGAATCTTTGGAATCGGTACAGATAATATGCTCGCATATGAAACGGATGATACAACTCTCTCTGATTCTAATAGTGACGAATATACTTTCTGTTCAAGTAAAGTCATTCCTTCTAACTCCGATTTCACCAAATACGGATGGACTGCTATCGTCAGCCGTTGTAATGATTTGCAAAATCAATATACTACAACTGCGAGAAAAATGTTCTTCGTACAGAAGGATCATCTCTGAAGCACTATTGGTCTTACAGATGCCTCAGGTTCACTCATACAATCGTACAAGTACGATGTGTATGGTTCGGCGTACGTTTCATCAGGAACCTGATATATAGCGATAAAAGACTTCACTGGGAATCTTCATGGAAATAGCAGATTCTTTACTGGACGGGAGTATGATGGGGAGATTGGGTTGTATTATCTACGAGCTCGGTACTACGATGCGAATACTGGTAGATTTATTAGGCGTGATCCGATTGGACAGGTGGATGATCTCAATCTTTATGTTTATGTTCAGGGGAATCCTTTGAGGTTTACCGATCCGAGTGGAAAAACGAATCTAATGATAAATAAGGTATTGCTATGAGCAGTAGTATATTGAGAACTTGGAATCATGACCATCCAGGATACTTTCAATTCAGACTTCGATTATGGATGGCAACACTATCATAATTCCTTAATCGGAACGAAAGAAGTGAAATATTACGATGGAAGTGATTATGTAAAGAGATTTAAAAATACTCCGACATTTACAAGATTAAAAGGAGAAATAGAGGAAAAATACAATAACAATAAGTCATTGAACGGAAGTCGAGGATCTGAAGAAATATTTTCACAATATTCTTTGTGATTATATAATTATACAGCTTCAGCTCAAAAAACTGGTGATTCCTTGAATGTGACGGTTCAAATAACGGACACATACGACTTTAATCTGGAAAAAGGAAATGATATGGGGTCAAAAATACTCAATCTCTTTCACTCAGCTCAAGAAGTATGAATCATTACCCCATATTCAGTCGAAATAAATCTTAACTACAATGTACCACTATGAAAATAAAACTAACTTTCAGGAAGGTTATTCTTGTATTGTTTTTACTATTTGTTGGATTGACAATTTATCTATCAAACACAGTAACTAAAGAAATTGAGATTGGGCAATTCCATCTTTTTAAGCACTTGAAAAGCGTAAGTATTTGTAATATGAAGACCTGGAAGTGTAATGACGGGAATATACGATCTTGAAAAATTATAGATTGAAGGTTCTATCTGACTTATTTTTATCCTTATCTAAAAAAGGAATTTAAAGAGACTGGAGACATAAATTATTCAGTTCAGGAGGGTTTAACACAAACAATAATAGGTACTTGAACCATAAGCGAAATTTATCTTCAAAAAGACAAAATTCCATACTTCCTAATCCTTGATAAACAAGATTGAAGTGTTATTGCTATCAATAAGGATTATATAGGAATAAACAAGCCTATTGGTAGTAATGAATTGGCGATATTGAAAGAACTTGATAATTCATCAGCTGTAGATTTATGAAAAATTTCTTTCACAAGCCTTTATTCAGAATGATACAATCATGAAACGGATGAGAATCTATTAAAAGCGTACGAAGAAATAAAAAGACCTTAATAATAAACAACGGTTCTTTCACCTACGACAGCATAGGACGGCTTGCAAGCGAGGTACAAACCCTCTCGGGACAATCTCAGACCACCGTCGGATACACCTACGATGGAAATAATAATCTCTCCAAGATTACCTATCCTGATGCGAGAGAGTCGGTGTACAGTTATGACAATCTCAATCGAGTCACCGGAATCACTTTCAGTGGAGGTACAATAGCAAGCTATGCCTACACCGGCATCCTCAATACTGGTATTTCGTATGGAAATGGAGTGACAACCAGCCAGACATTCGATGAGCTCCTCCGACTCAAGACACTGGGCAGTGGAGTGACAGGACTTGCTTCATATACATACACTTACGACCCAGTCGGCAATATCACATCGGACAGCCAGAAGAATTACACCTATGATTCCATCTATCGGCTCACTCAGGTGAACAATGCCCAAAGTGGAACGTTATTGGAGAGCTTCAACTATGACAAAACAGGAAACAGAAATTCGAATATACTTGGAGGTCTTTCCAATACGTATTCTGGAAATATCCTGAATCAGTATCTTTCTGTAACTCAGAGCGGAAGTGCTACGGGTTCTACTGCGTACAGTTATGACAACAATGGGAATATTACGAGCAATGGAGTGTATGCTTTTGGGTACGATTACAAGAACAGACTCGAGAAAGTAAGTTCTGGAAGTACCGCTATCAGTGAATACCAGTATGATATACTCGGAAGACGAGTACAGAAGACTGTCTGAGATGAGACAACCCAGTATGTGTATGCCGACAAAAATACCATTACAGAAGCAAGAACAAACAATGGAACCACTTTCAAGAAAACCTATATCAACGGGATCGGAACGGATAATCTCATCGCTTATGACAACGAGGAAGTAAATCTGAGTCCTGACGAAAAATCAGAGCTTATGGATGGAGCGGTATCGTAGATAGATGTAATAGCCTGAACGGAAGTGGATGAGTGGTTGTGACGAACAGATATTACTTCCAGAAGGATCATCTTGGAAGCATAATCGGTTTGACAAACGCAAGCGGAACACTAGTATGAGAGTATCAGTACGATGTGTATGGTACTGCTTATGCAAGAACTGGAACCGGAGCATTTGAGAAGGTTTCTGTTGGAAATTTGTATGATAATAATAGGCTGTTTACGGGAAGAGAGTATGATGGGGAAATTGGGTTGTATTATCTACGAGCAAGGTATTATGATGCGAGTACTGGACGATTTATTAGTCGAGATCCGATCGGGCAGGTTGATGATGTGAATTTGTATGGATATGTTCAGAATAACCCTTTGAGATTTATTGATTTGATGGGATTAACAAAGGCGTTGATTGTTATTGGACAGGAGAAAGAATATAGTTTTTTTGGAAAAAAATATCCAGATTCTTTATTGCATAAAGCAGCAAGATATCAGTATCAACAACTCCTTGATAATGGTTATAAAGATAAAAATATAGATATAGCCAATTATACTGATGTTCACTCACAACGTGATATTTTACAAACAAATTATGGTAATGTATATATTATCGCCCATGCAAATTCAAATCGAATTGCAGTATCGGATGATATAAGTATTGACAGAAATACAATCAGCAACATTCATCCAATGTGCTCCGCACAAAAAAGTATAACAATCATATGATGTAATAGTGGAAATTGATCCAATTCAATTGCCAGTGTAATAGCAGATAGAACAGGGTCAAAAGTAATTGCACCAACAGGCTTTGAGGGGGTAGATGATTCAGGGAAAACAAGTGTTTCATTCATAAAGAGCACGTTCCCTTGGGTAAGTACCACTCCTGGAATGGCAGAATTTTATCCACATTACTAATTTATTATGGCAATATTATTCTTGTTTGTATTTTGAATGATAATAAGTAGTTTTTTATTGCATCGTGATGTTGAAAAATATTCAGTAGGATATTCAATAACTAACGCTCTGATAGATGCATTAACTGGTTTGACGGTATGGATTTTATATGGACTTCTTATAACCTACTACTCTGACCAGTTATTACATGTAGATTTATGATTTATACTATTATTGGCAACCTCAATTTTATTGTTACCAATATTGGTTGTGAGTCTAAAGGCTAAATTTTATTGACAAAAAAGATCAACGGAAATCTTGTTATGGTGCATAAACTTTATAGCAATAGCATTTGTATGCTGAGTATTTAATAAAATTCAGTAAATATGAAAACAGTCTACTATAGCACGCGCATATTACTTCTTGTTTTAGTATTTATAGCAATTTTACTATGACTTGATCTTATCGTTTTTTGTAGTAAATTATGAGCGATCAAAGGAGTATAATGGTTCGAAAAATCTGGACAGAGAGTTTACATAGATTAGGTTGAAAATATTTTTCATATAGTGAGGAGACCTTGGGTATAAAAACTACACAAGTTTCGGCACATAAGGAATCACATCCGAAGACTGTAATGCAGTTCTAACTTCCTCGACTAGTCGCCACCATAGTTGAAATCTATCATTAGAGGCATCAAGTTTCCGCAACCTGATGCCTTTTTTAGTCGGTTCTAACCTTATAGAAATGAGGGAGTTGGAATTTTGAGATTTCTGTAACGGCAAAAGCCAATCGTTAAGATTGGCTTGCAGTTTTTTATCTTTCAAAGTCCAGTTCGATCCAAGAGATCGAAAGATAATCTTTCTAGTATCAATGTTCCCATTTTTGAAAGTCTTGAGAGCATTCTTAATAAAATCAAATGTATCTACTATACTAACATCCCCCAGAGTTTTCCATTTAACATCCAAAGTCAAGTCTTAATTCAGAGGAGTTAACAGGGTTGAGAGTTACAAAAATAATATACTTCTTTTATTCTGCTCCAAATGCCATCATAGTGATATCATCTACAAAAATGTCGGACTGAGCAAATTCCTTTATATCTGCAAATATGTTATCACAGAGTACCGCACTCGAATACTCATGATGTTTCTCGAGACTTGCAGCAAGTCTCTCGATTCCAAATAATTCATTCTCTGGATTCTTTGCTTCAGTAATCCCGTCAGTATAAAGGAGGAGCATATCTCCCGATGCAAGCGTGAACTCTTTGGAAACATCTTTAGTGAACATATTTGCAAACATCCCAACAGCAATACCTCCAGAAGGCATAATTTCCACTTTTCAAGTATTTTTTCTATATATCAAGAATCTTTCATGTCCTGCTCCCATATACGAGAATGTCTTCGTTGCAGGTTTGTATTTCATAAATAACATCGTCACAAACATCTTTGGTGGTATTCGTGCCATAACAACGTTATTCAGCTTGGACAAGAGAAATTGAATATCCCCACCCAATTCACGGTTTAATGTATATACGAGCGAACTAATAATAGCCATAATAATTCCAGAAATAAGTCCGTGCCCCGTCACATCTCCGATATAAAAAAGGTATTCATCTTTAGACGCCGATGGGATAATATCATAGAGATCTCCTCCAATTTCCGTTGCAGGGTATACCACACAATATGTATCGAAATGAGGAATAAAATCACTCGTTACCTTAGGGAGAAATGTTTCTTGAATATTTTTCGCAAGTTCAAATTCACGAGATATACGCTTCCCTTCTATGAGTGCTTCGGTATTTTCCTGAAGTTTTGTAAATGACTCTGCGAGTTGAATCTTGGTATTTTGCAACTCAGTAATATCAGTTCGTATGGACATGTATTCAAAAATATTCCCATTGATGTCCAAAATCGGAGCAATCGTTGCTGTTACCCAATAATCAGAACCATCTTTAGCACGATTTTTTACAATACCTCTCCATATTTTCTTCGCAGAAATCGTATCCCAAAGATTTTTAAATGTTTCTTTTGGGGTGTCGGGATGCCGAACGATATTATGTGATTTTCCGATAAGTTCAGCCTCGGTAAACTGTGCTTTTTCACAAAACTGTTTATTAGCATAGGTTATAATTCCTCGTATATCTGTTTTAGAAACCAGACTGCTTTCATCAATCGTGTGCTTATATTGTTCCATCAGATTAATATTGGTTCTCAGACTGAGAAGCATATCACGAAATGTCTGTGCCAAGAGATTAATCTCATCACGAGAAGAAGTAGAAAAACCAATATTCTCCATATTCACCAAGTAATTTCCATTTCCTATCTCTTTAGCTGCCTGAGCAAGACGAATGATAGGTCCAGATATACGAATATGGATCAGATATACAAAAAATAGTACAAGAAGAATAATTGCCACCATCAACAAAAATCCATACATAGTAAATGTTCGCATAGTTTTGAAAGCCTCTTCTGTATCTTGTGTCACTTGAATACCCCATCAGAGTCCTTTATATTCCTTGTATCCTGGAAGGGGTTCATAAGCAGTAATTGCCTCTGTTCCCATCTCAGATATTTCTATAGTTTCTCATGATTCTCCGCGTAAAAGTGCTTGAATAGAAGGAACGATAATCTTCGGTCGTGTCAATATTTTTTCCTTGTAACGATCAGCAATGGTAAATCCAGATTTATTATATAACATCACTTCGCCTGTCGTTCCAATTTTAATATTATCAGTAATCTCCCAGATATGTATCATATTTACATCTCCTATAACCGTACCGATAAATAACCTCTCCCCGTCTTGCTCGAGGTAAATAGGAACAGCAATATCGATAGTAACATTCCCGTCATCTTCTCGCACAGCATCTTCTATGTAATAGGATTTATTCCCTGCTCGCGCCTTTTTAAAAAGATTTTTTGTTGTGCGATCTCGTCCAAGTTTCTCGAGAATGAGCTTCTGTGATACTGTATTATTCTCGCTCAATGTTTCCTCTGATACATATGCGATAGTTTGTCCTGATGCACTCACAAGTTCCACCGAATGAAAAGCTGTATTGATAGAGATAAAATCTTTTAGAACTTCTTGAAGATCTTCATTTTCCTTTATAGATAAATTCAATATCTGCGACGTATTTTCTTTTTCTGAAAATATCTGCTTCATCGGAATGTTTTTATGTACAATCTTCCCAGTATTCTCAACTTCTCCTGTGTTGGTCTTCTGTACTCATACAGAATCAAATATTCCTGTCCTTGTA
>JBAZVV010000020.1:0-15092 GCA_041660685.1 Candidatus Altimarinota bacterium
CAATCATTCTATCATACTTTTTTAAACTTACCAATTTACTCTCAAAAGAGTAAATTTACACCTACTTTATGGCTTAAGAGTCAAATAATCTAAGCTATAGTCCAAATGGTGCCTTATATAAGAGGAAAATGACACTTCTATTTACTCTTTTGCTATGAAAATAGTAAGTCTCCATAAATCACCGCGAAAATTTCGATGAAAATCATACAAAGAAAAAAGAAAAAATAAAGAGTTTTGATTTTTTGTGAAAAGTTGTACACTCTTTCTGAAATATTAACCATAGGTCATTTCGAGTGACATGAGAAATCTTCCTTGGCTTGATGAGCTTAAGATAATTGAATGATTATGAAGCTATTGAAGATTTCTCACATCCGTTCGAAATGACAAATCATATCTTAGTTTTTTACTAAAAACCATGCAATTCTTCATAACTTGTACCCCCGGAGTCGAATCGGTTCTCAAGCGAGAAATCGAAAAAATCGGCGGAACCGACCTCGTAGTTTCTGACCGCGGAATTCTTTGCTCGGGACCTGAGAGTCTTATGGCAGAACTCAATGTCTGGATTCGAACCGGGAACCGTGTCTATCTCGTGCTTGCCGAGAAGCGAACTCGGACTTTCGATGAGCTTTTCGATACCACGAGTACTCTCGATTGGCGGAAATACATCCCGAAGGATGCCCCGATTATCGTCGATGCTGTTTCGGTAAAATCCGATTTGGATAGTATTCCAGCGATTCAGAAAACCATCAAGAAAGCGATTGTTACAAAGATTACTGGAGACCGCGAAACTATCCTCCGAGAAGATGACAAAGTAACGGGGATCCATATTTTCGCACTTATCCGAGAAAATACTCTTCTTCTCCTCCTCGATACTTCTGGGGAACCACTCCACAAGCGAGGGTACCGAACTGAAGCGCTCGAAGCACCGATTAAAGAAACTTTGGCAGCAGCTCTCGTTCAGCTTTCTGGATGGAGATTCAAAGAACCGTTTCTCGATCCATTTTGTGGAAGTGGAACTATCGCTATCGAGGCGGCGATGATTGCGAAGAATATCGCACCTGGAATCGAGCGGAACTTCGCAGGAGAATATTTTCCTTGGTACAATGTGGATTATTTCACTCAAGCAAAAGTACATGCTAAGACAAAAATAATCACCGATCGAAAATACACCATTTCTGCCAGCGATACTGATCCAGAAGCGGTGAAAATAGCTGAGAATAATGCTAAACGAGCAGGAGTTGCAGATACGGTCAGTTTTTCAGAGAAGGATTTCAAATCCTATGTTTCCGAGTATATTTCCGGAGCTTTGGTTTCCAATCCTCCGTATGGAATCCGTCTCAAGGATTATGATTTGGATTTGCTTTATAAAGATATTGCTATTGTATTTACCAAGAATACCTCTCTCTTCGGCGGGATTATTACTTCCTATGATTTCGGAAAGCATATAAATTCGCATTTTTGGAAAAATCGCAAGCTCTACAATGGAAATGAACTCTGTTATTTTCACTCCAAAAAGTTTGAAAAGAAAGTGTAATTTCGATTTGAAATATGAAATAAAATAGACTATCTTATGTCCGCGCGCAAAAGACATATATTTTATCTTCATAAACACTTTTTCACTATGAGATCACACGACAAACACATAGACAAATTTCCTGGTTCTAGTGAAGATATATCTGATATTGCCCTACTTCAAGAGCTTCAAGAGGTAGAAAGAAATAGAGTGGCAATTCAGACAATTCTTAATTTATAGATGTTATATTTTGGTTTAATAGACAAAAGTTGGTAGGTAAAACCATATCATCACCCCTTCCTGATGCGGAAAATCTCGATAAACTTATGATTTATTTACTGGTTGAATTAATTTTTCCCTCTTACTGCCCTTGGCGGAGGGAAAAATTAATTCAAAAACCTACCAGAAAATGTCTATTAAGCCTATATTTTAGATAACAAAAATCCCTTTCTATTGATGGCCAGATAGAAGGGGATTTTTTGTTTAATAGTCATTATATGATGATGATATATGCCAATTCTAAAGCAATTTCAAAATCCTCAACTCTGAAAATAATTTCCTATATTATCTCTTCGGATTTACGACAACAGATATGGTATCATCGAGATAATCGTAATCTACTACATCATAAACATTTACTTTCATGGTTCCTGCTTGAGAAAAAGTAAGCCCTTTTGGGATAACAATACTTCCAGAATCAGAAGCGGCGAAAGCATATCCATCTTGTTGATAAGGGATAGTCGCACCAGTATCTTCAGGTACTTCTATGTAAATAGTTCCTGTATAATCAGGGACAATAGTTCCACTCGCATCAAGTACCTTAATAGTCATGTCGGTTGCTTCTCCCACATAGGCAGGAGTTGAAACGGTAATTTCATAATGATCGGCTGATGAATCAGTGCGAGGAGCATATGAAGCATCTGCTATCATTCCAATTGTAGCACTTTTAAATGGAAAAGTTCCTTCTAAGGTGACAGTATCCAAAACTTGATAGTATTTTTTCTCGAGTTCAGAATCTTCTTTTTCCATAGTAAATATAACCTTTATGGAAGATACTGATTTATCTATCTTTGTAAAAAACTGAGATACTATTTTTATCGTTCCATTTTCTTCTTTTATTTTTGAATTAAGATAATATGTTCCAAGAGTATTTTGCTTGATTTCTGACTCTAGAGAGAGCACGTTGTCAGCAGGATCATCCACTAAATAATATGCCTCATCTTCAAACTTCGTAGCACTATACTTTTTTACATAATCATAATATGTGCTTTCCATTTTTTTAACTTTAATACTTCCATCTTGGATAGTAGGAGAATCGAAAACAAATTTAGTAAGCCCTAATGCTTTCCCAAGATTCATACCAGGAATGATATCAAAAGATCCGATGGAAGTACTATAGTGTGCCTTATCTATCAAAGGAAGATCTTTCTTAATCTGAAAATTCTTCACAAAAAGAGTAAGTGCCGCATTGATAGATTTTTTTTCTGTTTCATATTTATTCGTGTAGATAAAAAAGCTTATGGTTCATAGATCGAAAGTAATAGAAACCACATTTTTATCAATCGTTCCATCGTCTTGTTTTTCTCCGATATATGCAATCATCTTACGGATCTTCTTTCCGCCGAGAGTTATATCTCTTTTCTCGATCACCTTTGCGTATTGTTCACGAAGCTTCGCAAGATCTGTGATATCGTTGATATACTCTTTTCCATAAACCTCTGCTGATACTATTATAATAGTGGTATCTTGTGTCTTGGAAAGCAATTGATATCCACTAATAGTGCTATTCTCTTTTTCATGGAGATCTTCTAATGTAAATCATTTTGCCTGAAAACCATCAAACCCGATATAAGGATTATCGATTTTCTGATTTGAAAGACTCGTATTCATTTTTATGATGTACTTCAAAAATTTACTATCTACTTTTCCGTATGTAGTTACATCTCATTTTTTCACAAGGAAATCCTTTACAGTACTCACTGGAATGACATACCCCAAAGCAGAATACCCAACTTTTGCTGCATAAGGAATTCATATGAAATTATTATCTTTATCAAAAGCTCCACCTCCAGAATTTCCAGAGTCCAGATTAGCATCTATCTTATAATGTCCTTTATCAAAACCGCTTATTTTTCCTTCTGTGAAAGTAATAGTATCTCCCCCGTTAGATGGGTATCCATATACTTTTACTGTTTCTCCGAGATCGAGTTTCCTGTCCATAATTTGTACAGGAGTTCCAAGATCTATATTCATAATAGGCTCAAGAATAGCAAGATCTGCGGTTTTATCATATTGTATAAGTTTCAAACTAGTTTTGCATTTTGGTACTGCATCAAAGGTTTCTGATATACAGAGATTATAGTTCCCTGTTGGAGTATCTGTATCATCCAAAACCACATGGGCGTTGGTAATAATTTTATTGTTTCCGATGAGTACGGCACTTCCATAAGAGATATATCTATACATCTCAGCTTCTTCATCCCATTGATAGGATTTAATCTGATATATTTTCTGAATAATTGAATCTGTAGCAAAAGTCTGTGATGAAAACAAAAAAGTTACAACCATTAATACTCACAAAATATATTTCTTCATATATAATGAAATTATAATATAATATATTGCCCAGCAGAATATTCTAGAGAAGAGAATTGCTATACAATGGGGTTGATTCTATACAAATGAAATGTTCTCCCAAAAGTTTCCGCATTTTCTCGTTGACAAAGAAAAGAACTCATCCATTATAGATGAGTTCTTTGAGAGAAATCGTTTAAAAAATTATTTCGTATTGTACGCGAGCGTGTTCCCCTTATCTCCTTTCAGGGTGAAGAGATCTTTTATAAGTGTTTCTTTGGTAACTTTTCCAAGGATTCCAGATTCTTCACTGGGTATGTTTTTATCTGTCTGATAAGAGATAAGTGCTGCCTTGGTAACTTTTCCAAATATAGCGGTATCTTTTTGATTAAAGTACCCGAGAGACCGAAGTCCTTGTTGAAGGTTGCGTACATGAGCCCCAATTTCATTCATATGTGGATAACCGAAACTTTGCACAAATAATGTTACTTCTTTTTTTTGTACCGCTTCCTGTTTGTCTTTCTCTGCTTTTATGAGAGCGATACGAGCTTTCTCAGCTATTTGTTTTTTCTCATTTTCTTGATAGAGAGTATAGATTTCTTGGAGTTTCGTTCGTGTTTTTGTCCCAAAATATCCAGCGCCACTATCTTGAATAGATTGTACAAGCTGATTTTCAACCTGAAAATCATAGATGGCATCCACAAGTAAACTGGAATATTTTCCATCTATTTCACCTTTGTAATAAGCAAGATTTGTAAAAGCAATTTGAAGCTCCTTAATAGTTTCAGTATCCGTATTTCTTCCTATGGCACTTGTAAAGACACTTGGCCTTTCTGGTACTAAAACTTTTTGTACCTGTTGTTTTTCATATTTCATGGTATCTATTTTTTCTATTTTCACTTGCGAAAGATCAATACTGGCACCAGTTTGCGTATCGATTACTTTCCCAAAAACTGTTCGTTTCCCCCAAGAAAGAGCTCGTTTTAATCCTTCTTCTCCCTGTCCCATCCAGATATCGAGACGATCTGCATCATATCCACGAGACCCTGACGAAACAATCGCCCCACCTCGATCGTCGATCGTTCCTATCCCGAGTCCTTCGAGGTATACTTGTGTCCCAAATGCATAGGTTTTTGGTCCCGCCAACATCCCTGGATATACTTCCTTTCCACTGGCTCCATGCGTCCCATTTCCATTGAGTAAAATATCTGCTTTATAACTTCCCTTTAAATAGAAACTCTGATCAGGAAGCGGAGAATAATAGGCAGTAACGATGAATTTCTGATTTGAAGAAGAAGTCTTTTCCTCTGCAAAAACAGGGGAAATAATGGTAAATAACTGAGCAAAAATAAGCGTAATAATAATATTTTTCACGGGGAATATTTTTTATTTGATAAATAACGATTTCATCTTATCATACAATCGATGATTCTGGCAAAAGAAGAGATATTGACTATTGACGAACAAATTGTTATTTATAGTTATAGTTTCCTTAGTATAAATTTATATTTATGTATAAAACCCCATTTCTTATAACAAAGCCTATCGGAAATAACGCATTTTCGTATGAGGAACGAATCAGTAAATCTCTCTATATTCCCTCTATAATCAATGGGGATTTTAAAGATATTCAAGAAGGAACAGAAATAGTTTTCGAAGACAGGGATGAGAAAAATATTCTCCGATCCTGTACTGGACTGGAAAATTTTGTTCGTATAAAGTGGAATAATATTACTATGATTGTATTTGACAATCATAATCACGCACTCTATTTTTGGTGTGAAGCTCAAAAAAATGATCTAATCAGTATAAAGAATACTCTGGTGCATATTGATGAGCATTCTGATCTCTGGGAGAATAAAAATAATTTACCATGAGAATGAAAATTGCCAGAAATCTTCGATTTCGTAAATGAACAATGCAATGTTGGAAACTATATCCAACCCGCTCTCCGAGAAGGAATCATCGAAAAAGTTCTCCGGATTGAAGATACTATTGGGATGGGAAAATATATATCATATCAAAAAGGAGATAGTGAATCTCTTATTCTCAATCTCGATCTGGATTTCTTTGCTCCTGAATTAGATTATATCCCTTTCGAAGAGAAGAAAAATATTATTCTCCATTTTGCCTATCAAGCAAACTTAATTACTGTAGCAACGAGCCCATTTTTTATCGATCAAAAACGTGCAATAGAAATGCTCGGGAAAGTTTTTGAATTTACGGAAGAATAAGGGAAATTATTTTAAAACTTCCCCATCCAGTATATTTTCCTTCCCTTTGGTGATAACCCTCTGCTCAGTCTTGAGTCCAGAAATAGCGGTCATATTTCCATCGGAAGCAAGGACGGTAATCAAAGTATATTTTACTTGCCCATTTTCTAGAACATATACTCCCGTTTCCCCGTATTTTGTAATGATTGCAGAGGTAGGAAGGATGATATCTGTCTGTTTATTTTCATCGTCTTTTTTCTCCAAAAGCAATTCTACTCGGTCTCCGATACGAAGTTCTTTCCCTACAGGTTCGAGTTCGACATATTGTTTATTGTGAGTAAAATCCGCTTCTTCTCGAAGATTTTTCACGTTTGCTTCAGTAAGCAATGAATCGGAAAGTCGAGAAAGTTTCACTTTTTTTCAGACTACGAGTGGTGTCTGAATACTATCAAAGTTTGCTTTAATAACATAACCGTCGGTACTTGTCAGAGAAAATATCGGTTGCAGAGCAGAAACTGTCGATCCGAGATCTATGTTTCGAGTGAGCATTATCCCATCGAACGGAGCAATTATCATCCCTGATTTGATGGTATTATTGGCAAGATTATAATTGAGGCGAGTTTCAGAAATCTTCGCACCCATTTCCTGGAGTTTAGAATCTCGTTCCGATTCAAGGATTTTTCGATTCTTTGCGATATCCAAAAGTGCTACTTTCGCAATCTCAAGAGCATCTTCTTTGAAGTCAATGTTGGCGGTGAGAATATCTCTGTTTTTCTTCACATCATTCGAAGAAATATCTTTCCCCGTTTTTGCAAGATTGAGAGATTCTTCTGCAATATTAACCGCATCTTGAAGCTGTTGAACCTTGAGAATATAATCAGAATCAAACGAACCAATCGCCGTCATACTTCCTTTGATTCCATTTCCAAAATTATCAAGAATAGTGAGTCCTAGATTGGAGAGAAAGGTACTCGTTTTATTTTTCAGTCCAGCGAGATCGGTATCGGGGAAAGTTGAGGAAATTATAGAGTTTTCTAGAACGGTAGAAAGTGCGTGAAGCATATCTCGAAGATGTTCCATCGTGGTTAATGAACGAGCAAGAGCTTCATTAAGTGTTTCTTTTGATATATCAGTTTTCCCAATAATATTTGCATAATACCAGGTATACATCGTTTCGTATTCTGTATTAAATATACGAAATGCATTTTCTGCATCGGTTTTGGTGGTGGTATTTTTCGCTCCGAGATAGTTCTGGTAGAGATCATTTTTTGCTCGATTTGCATCAGTAACACCAAGTACCTCATCGGTAAAATCCCGAGCATTTCGTGCGATTATAAAGGCATTCGAGAGACTATTGAGTGCATTTCGTCGAAGTGATTCCCCCTGAGTTACGAGGAGTTTTGTAGAATTGGTCAGATTATTGCGAGCATATTCCAAACTCTTCTCAGCTTGACTGATTTTCTCCCTATCAGAAAGAGATGATCCTGAGAAAATAGCCGTCGAGCTTGCCAGTGTCGATTTTGCAAGTTCCAAATCTCTCTCTGCGATTTGTATACCAATCTGAGCTTTGGTTGTATCATTTGTCAGATTGTCCAGACGCGAAGCGTAGAGCGAATCGATACTTTCAGAGATTCCTGAAAGATTGGAAAGCACTGATGAAAGCCCCTCAGAAGCTATAGAACCTTCTTCGTTTCAGAGAACTGCCAATATATCTCACTTTTTGACTTTATCTCCAGGTTTCACAAAGACATTAGTCACTCGTCCTGAAGCCTTGAAAGACAAATCGACAGTATTACTCCCTTCGACTGTGGAAATAACTCGATCCGTCCCAGAAATACTCCCCGTCGTCACCAATGCGGTTTCATAGAATTTCTTTTCTTTTGGCGCTTCCTGACCACAAGAAGTGAGAAGAAGTATAGAAATAAGAGCAATAGAGATATATGTTTTCATAAAAATAATTGACTAATGAGATAATATGGTTATATATAATATATCAAACACAAACAAATTAAGGGAGAACACTATGGAAATTGTACAGATTTTCTTTTTTTTATTAGCAATATCATTGATTCATAACTTCTGTGAATATTTTCTGGCAGATGCCTGGAATTGTTATTGCAAAGAGCGATTCTTTCCGTGCTATCTAGGATTCATCTGGTGGCTACCATTTAATTTTAAAAAAGTAGTGAATCCATACAACTAAAAGGAGAAACATCATGGAAAAATATATGGGTTCTATAGATTTACTTCTTGTTATCATTCTTGCTCTCACTTGTCTCTATATTGGTTGGTGGGCAAAAGGAAAGCATGAAGAATATAAGGATGAGATCGATGAACCTGAGTAACCTTTGCCCGATTAAATTCGGGCTTTTTTATTCCCCAAAAAACAACTCCCGAATCTCTCCAATAATCTCTTCTTTTCTCTCTCCTTCGCAATTCTCAAGACAGGCTTTCTTGGAGAGACTTTCAATGAGAGCGAAGAAAAGTTTCGTCCGTGCGGTATTCCATCCGAATCGATACTGACATATTTCGAGCTTTTCTTTTTCGAGTTCCCGGTATCGCTCTTCGATGAATTTTCTAATATCATCCATCTGACAGTATCCTTTCTGAGAAGCTATCGCAAAGAGATTCTTGGACTGAAGAGGAAAGAGAACCATTTCTGCAATCATCTCTTCTACATTCTCTCTCTCCAAAGAACCTTCGAGAAATACTTTGTATATTTCGAAAGATTGTTCCAAAACCTCTAAAAACATCGCTTCCTTGGAAGGGAAATGATAATAGAGTGATGGTTTTTTCATCCCAAGTTTCTGAGCAATCATATCCATTGAAAGATCCGAAAAACTATTTTCCCAGAAAAGATTCTCAATCGTACGAATAAGTTCTGTTTTTTTCATATTATTATATTTGACTTAATTTATAAATTGCGTATAAACTTCCCTATCAGACTCTAGTAAGTATATCCCTATAATATGAAACATACCATCATACCTATTTACAAGAATGAGAAAGTCTGTTATCTTCCTATGTCTCTAGGATGTCAGAAAACATTAGAACTTGTCGATAGTACATTCGCAAGTTTTTTTGAAACACCCTGTGGAATTAGAAGCTTAAAAGAACTTGTCGCATGCCAATGATCACTCATTCAAACACATGAAGTCAAGAAATTATATGCTTTAATTATGGGCGAACAAACATCTTTTCCAGATCATGAAATCAAATGTTTATTGAGTTATATTCGGCGAATGGAAGAAGATTTGCGAGAAAATCTGCAGTACATAAAATGCGATGAATAGATAAAACTTTTTCTTTCTTTCATAAAGTTTTGACTTACCAAGTAAAATGAATATAAGTTTAGCCCTGATTTTCCAAATCTAGGAAATCAGGGATTTTTTTAAACAAAAACAGAAAGAGAACATATGAAGAAAGTATCAGTTATTGTAAGGCACGCAGTTGTAATTATCGCAGCTGCTGTGATTGCAACACCCACAGTCGTCAGCTACATCAGCTAACGTCTGAATTGTCCCGGAAAAAGGTAGTTTATCTTTTCCCGGGCATTTTTATTTTTGTTTCAAATCCAAAATGATGATTTCGAAGAATCAGGTTTTTCTTTTATTTTTCCAATTCTTTCTCATGCTCGAGAATATGTTTCAACTGAATTTCTTGAGCATCATGTCCGTGATATTTTCGTAAGAAGGTATAGTAAAATATCGGGATAAAGAAGAGTGTCAAAACTGCCGAAGCCGAGAGTCACCAGATGATGGACCAGGCGAGTCCCGACCAAACAGGATCTCCCGTGATTATGAATGAACCAGCAACTGCCGCAACCGAAGTGAGCATAACGGGGATGAATCGTTTTTTAGCTCCTTCTATGACAGCAAAATCGAGACTTTTCCCATCAGCGATAAGTTGATTAATATAATCGAGAAGAATGATGGCATTTCCGACGACGATTCCTCCAAGAGCTATTGCTCCAATCATCGCTGTTGCCGTAAAATACGTTCCAGAGATAAGATACAAAATCGAGAATCCGGGAAATATTCCAAAGAAAGAGAGAAGAAATGTTGTCATAACGATTCCGCCAATCATAAAACTCCGAAACTGTGCGACGATGAGGAAATAGATTCCAAGAAGAGAAAATATCATCGCAAGTCCGAGGTCTCGAAAGGTATCCATAGTAAGTTCCCATTCTCCACCCCATTCTAGTCTAAAACTCTTTCCTTGACCACTGCAAATCGCGCTATTTGAACTCAAAGACTCCGTTTCCTCGTTCATCGTAGCATTTTTACTACGACTCACTCCGGTTAACTCCTCAGGGGGGCGCTTTAGCGTCGTTTTTCATTCAAATCCCATCGATTTTCAATGGTCTTGATTTTGTTTACAACTTTCTGGTTCTATTCCGACAAAATCAATCCCATATGGTCCAGAATCGACTTTTTTATACCCAAGCGCTTCAAAATCTTTTTCTCCGAAAAGTGTATAGAGTTTGAGAACTGGATACACGACAGAATTATTTCCAATTTCTGCATAGATATGCACTGTTTCTGCTCGATTATCCGTATAAATCTCACGACCACTGGTTTCAAAATTTACTTGTGCGATATCGTCCAGACGAATTTTCTGTCCTTTTGGATTGGTAAAAATAAGGGCTTTGAGAGTTTCTATATCCTGCCGTTCTCCTCTCGGAAAACCAATCACTATATTTCCTTCTTCCTTTCCTCCTTCTCCTTCTGGGAGAAGGGTTGGGGATGAGGGCTTATGAATGATCGAAATGGAATGTAGATTCAAAAATCATGCAATCGTTTCTGAAACTTGGTTCACAGAAAGCCCTGTTTCAAGTATGCGTTCCGAATCGATTTTAACGCGTATTTGCTGGTAGGTACTAGAAGTTGAATCAATAATATCGACAATTTCTTCCTCAGGAGCGATTTTCATAACCACCGATTTCAGAGCATCGGCGAAACGAGTAAGTTCTCCGGAACTTAGATCTTCTTGTCCTTTTGCTTTTATATGAAAGGTTGCAACCGTCGGAGGTCCTGGTGGATCCTCGAGAAGACGAAGCTTTAAATCAGGATATTTTTCGAGAAGATAATTTCGGAGAAGTGGACGAATTGCAATCACATAGGCTTCTGATTTCATCTCGCGATTCTTACTTTCTACGAGATTTATCCGCATACTGATCTGGTTTTCCTGAGTTCGGTTCGTTCCCCCACGGAAAAGATTGGCAAAATCTCCGAGAAAACGATCTCCAGAAGAGATGTTGATATTTTCAGCAAGACATAATTCCTTTAGCGTTTCTCCTGTCTTACAAAGAAGAAAATTACTCGCATCTTCTCCTATTTTCTGTACTTGTTCTGCAGTACTATTCCGCTCAGCATCTATCCAGAGATAGACTTGATTCTTATCTGCTTTTGGAAGCATTCGAGCCTTGAATACATCGAGCATAATCGGTGCTGCCAAAATCGCAAAAAGTGCGAGCCAAAATCCAAGTTTCAGCATTCGACGTTTTTTAATAGTTTTATCATTCTGAGAAATATATTTCCCCAGTAATCTTCCATACCAAGCAAGAAAATTCCCTTCCTTGTGTTCATGATTCCCACTCTTCTTGTCGTTATGAAGGGTGATGGCCAAAAATGGATTGAGACTAAATGCCACAAGAAGTGAAGCAATGAGGGCAATAGAAGCGAAAACTGGAATCGGTTTCATATAATCTCCCATCATCCCCGTTACCGCAAACATAGCTACAAAGGACATCACACGGGTAATTGTCGAAAATACAATACTCACTCCAACTTCCCGAACAGAATCAAGAATTGCCTCGATTTTCGTTCTTCCCGTTCGTGCCATCATCGCGAGATGACGAGAATTATTTTCCACCATAACAATCGAATCATCCACGAGTATCCCGAGCGAGAGAATAAGTGCAAAAAGAGTGATACGATTGATGTCCAACCCGAGAATAAGTGCTACGATAAATACAATTCCAAGTACCATCGGGATACAAAAAGCCGCATTTATAGCATCGGTCAGTCCAAGGAAAATAACGAGAATGACAAACACAATAGCGATACTCACAAAAAGATGGAACATAAGTTCGTTGGTTGCTTCACGAGCAGTTTCTCCTTCATTTTGAATCGTGTGAATCGTGATATTTTTTGGAAGTGTTTTCTCTATTTCTTTCATCTTCTGGATAATAGCGTCTACGACTACAACCGAGTTGGTACCTTTCAGTTTCGCGATTCCGATAAAAACAGTGTTCTCAGGAGAGATGTCTTTTTCTACAAAAGAATAATGAGAAGCGATATCCATCGGACCAGAGCGAATAGTGGCGATATCTCGAAGGTATATCTTGGAGCTGGAAGTATTTGCTATCGGGAGATTTTGAACCGCTTCAATAGTACTAAGTTCCGTATTAAGCGATACGGATATTTTCCCATCAGGACTATAGATATCCCCGACAGTTCCGTGTACAAAACTCGTAGAAATTTGTTTCATAACCTGACCCATATCGAGATTTGCTGCTTCAATTTTTTGGCGATCGAGTTCTATGGAGATATCATTTCTGTATCCGCCCAGTATGTCCATAACGGTCGTTCCGGGAACTTGTTTGAGTTCTTCTCGAATCGTTACTGCGATATTTCGAAGATATTTCCCCGTACGTATCGTGTCCAAATCTGTTCCCGAGTAGGTCAAAGCAAATGAAACCTGAGGTAAATCCTCGGGATCAATGGATTTAATTTTGACATCAGCTATCCCAAATGGACGCAAATCATAGTTGGAATACATCTTGTCATAGAGTCGTGTCTTCGCAATTTCCTGATCAACTCCCACTTTAAAAGCCACCATAACAGAAGCAAAACCATCCATACTATAGGAATATATTTTATCCACCCCTTGAAGTTCTTTGATTTTATTCTCAATGGTTTTTGCTACGAATTGACTCGCTTCCGTACTCGTATAACCAGAAGTGGGAACTTCCACATTGAAAGCGGGAGCCACAATCGAAGGATTATACTGTTTCGGCAGGAGAATATAGGCAAGACCTCAAAAAAGCGCTATTATAGCAATAAGAGCAATCGTAATTTTTCGGTTTTCGAGAAAGAATTTGGTGAAATTTGAAAGCATTTGACTTATAAATACTTATGAATATAAATAGAAAGTTCAATTTCTTACATGGAGAACAAAATGAACATAATGTTATGTGTGATAGGGATTTTGTCTCTTCTAACGGCTCTTTCAATACACAGGATTCTAAAAAGGCATAATGCAATATCAAAAGGTCCAACATATTCGAAATCCGTAAATCGAGCATTGCTCGAATCAGGACCGTATGTAACACATGGAATGGTAATTGATAAAGAAGGAAATATCCATGCTACTTCTAGAAGGTCGCAGCTGTGGTATTCCCAACTTCTCTAACCCTTTAACGGCGATTTATCTCGCCGTTTTCTTTTTTGGCATAATTTATCTACCAATTGGTAGGTAGAATATGGAAATGCCGAAAAAAGTCAAGAAAAAACTCTCTCTAATGGATGTTTGAGGGAGTTTTTACAAGAAGAACTAATATGTACTGAGTTTTAAATCATCAATATATAAAACTGATTGAGTGGTTTGTAAATAATTAGCAATAATCACTACCCTAACAAACTGTGTTCCTCGTCGAAACTTGAGATCATTTATTCAGAATTTACTCATTCCAGAAACCGTTCATTCATAATAAGTCCATGTAGTAGGAACATTTATTCATGCCATGGCTACATAATTATATGTTCCGCCAGAGGAATGCATTCGTATCTTCGTTCCAGATCCATAAGTCACTCATATTGGATTATTTAAATTGAGAGTGCAAGTACTTCCATTATTTACAATAGAAGAAAATCATCCAGAAGCAGAAAGAGTATTATTCGGAAGGTCATTATATTCTCAGGAATCATCGGTATTAAAGGCAATTTTTGCATAATTTGAGAAATATGGTCCACTTTGCCAAGCACTACAAACAGTTCATCCTGAGTTTGAGAAAATAATACTCGTATCGGTAGGTACGACATTTTGAAGTAATTTTGTATCACTTCATACAACAGTATTAACCGTATAATTAAAGATGGGATTAAAATCTTTATCATACTCGAGAAAACCATAGTAACTCTTACTCGATACAGATCCCGCTGATTTGAAATATCCTTCCAATTTATATCTTTTAGATGTGTCAATAAAAGTATAATTATTAGAATTAAGTGCTCGAGGACCAGTAATTTCTATTCCATAATTTCCGTTCAATTTGCTCAGAGTGGATTTAAGAGAACTCGTCCAATTTGTAGCGGTCGGATCTTCAAAATCTCCATCCACGATGAAGTCATAAAATACCGTCTGAGGAAATTTCAGAGAACAATATACTTCTATATTTGCTCATTTTGGATTGA
The DNA here is from genome assembly GCA_041660685.1 of Candidatus Altimarinota bacterium. GTDB lineage: Bacteria > Patescibacteriota > Gracilibacteria > BD1-5 > UBA2023 > UBA1545. The sequence goes on from JBAZVV010000020.1 coordinate 14,718, forward strand.
TTATATATTTTCCATCTCTGGTTCCTACTCAACTATCAAATATTCTCTGACAATCAAAATTTGTATTTGTATGAGCCAGAACTATTCATGTTCCAGAAATACTATTTCCCTTCCCAAACACTGCAGTGTATCCAGTATTTGTTAAAACAATATCTACTCCAGTTCCACTTTCTTGCACTGGTTGATTCTTGGTACTTCCTGTTCCATTATCAAGAAGAATACCCAGTGAATCTCCAATGGTTTTTGGAAATCTCTTACTATAATCAGAAGTAACAGAAGCGTTAGCTTCTGGGATAAAAGAAGAATTAAATGAAGTTACATTATTGGAGTCTTCCAAGAAACTCATAAGTTGCATCTTGGTTTGAGTTGCATTGG
>JBAZVV010000021.1:0-8790 GCA_041660685.1 Candidatus Altimarinota bacterium
CAATCATTCTATCATACTTTTTTAAACTTACCAATTTACTCTCAAAAGAGTAAATTTACACCTACTTTATGGCTTAAGAGTCAAATAATCTAAGCTATAGTCCAAATGGTGCCTTATATAAGAGGAAGATGACACCTCTACTTACTCTTTTACTATGAAAATAGTAAGTCTCCATAGAACACCACGAAAATTTCGATGAAAATCATAGAAAGAAAAAATAAAGAGTTTTGATTTTCCCGAGAAATTTGTACACTCTTTCTGAAATATTAACCATAGGTCATTTCGAGTGACATGAGAAATCTTTCTTGGCTTGATGAGCTTGAGACAATCGAATGATTATGAAGCTATTGAAGATTTCTCACATCCGTTCGAAATAACAAATCATACCTTAATTTCTTAAGAAAACATGTATGTCAAACACTCACAATCTCTCCCTCTTTGAAGGGAAAAAAATCCGAAAAATCTATGATGAAACACGAGAAAAGTGGTATTTTTCCGTGATCGATATCGTGGGTGTTTTGATGGAACAAGACGATCCCCAGAAAACACGAAAGTACTGGAACAAGCTTGCTGAAAGACTTCGTGATGAATGAAGTGAACTGGTGACAAATTGTCACCAGTTGAAAATGATTGCTCAAGATGGTAAGATGCGACTCACAGATGTAGCTGATGTCGAGACTCTTCTCCGACTCATCCAGTCTGTTCCGAGCAAAAAAGCAGAACCGATCAAGCTCTGGCTCGCTCGTGTCGGATACGAACGCATGCAAGAAATAGCTGATCCCGAGAAGTCGATCGACCGAGCTCGTGAAAACTGGATTCGAGCGGGACGAAGCGAGAAATGGATTACCCAAAGAATGTCGGGGCAAGAAACACGAAATAAACTCACGGATTACTGGGCAGATAATGGGGTGAAGAAATGAGATGAATTTGCGATACTTACCAATATTATCCATTCCGAATGGACGGGACTTTCGGTAAAAGATCATAAGAATCTCAAAAATCTGAAGTCTCACAATCTCCGAGATCATATGACCGAAGCAGAGCTTATATTTACGAGTCTGGCAGAGCTTTCCACTAGACAGATTGCCGAAGCGATGCAGACAAAATGACTTGCCGAGAATAAAATCCCTGCCAAAAAATGAGGACAGGTTGCGAGAAATGCAAGAAAAGAACTGGAAACAAAAACAGGGAAAAGTGTCGTGAGTGGAGAAAATTTCCTGAAAAGTGGAAAACAAAAAGAAATAGAACAATAATCTCCTCGGGTCCCCCTTGTCAGGGGGGAACTCGGAATTCCTCCCCTGAGAATGGGAGGTCAGGAGGGTTTCAATAATCTGAGGAATTTTTGCCAACAAATAACTAATATATATGAAAAGAAGTAGTTTTTAAAATTTTCACTTTTCTACATATGACCCATTTTCTCCCACTTATTTTCCTTCATTCCATCGGTTTTTCTCAGAAAGCACTTGCTCGGATTTTTGAGAATGACGAAAATTACGAAGCATTTTATAACCAGATCGATTATCATTTTCTCCAAAATCTCGGATTCAAAGAAGAAAAGATTCAGACTGTATTGGAAAAGAAACAAAAACTTGATATCACTCAGATTACCGCACTAGTAGAGAAATTAAATATTCAAATCGTTACTACCAAGAATCCACTCTATCCAGAACTCCTCCTCCAAACTCCCGTTTGTCCGTATTTTCTCTATGTACGAGGAATATTGCCGACGCACACCAATCTCATTTCTATTATCGGCTCTCGTAAAAGCACTTCTTACTCACGAACGACGCTTACAAATATCATCCCAGATCTCGTACAAAAGTGATACGGAATCGTTTCGGGCGGAGCATACGGAGTAGATTCCATTGGGCATAAAATCACACTCGAAAATAGTGGATACACTTTGTCAGTTTTTGGAACAGGGATCGATCGGTGTTACCCAAAGGAAAATAAAGAACTTTTCAATGAAATCCTCGCATCGGGCGGAGCACTCATATCACCATTTCCTCTCGGAACTCTTCCAGAACCATATAATTTCCCTATCCGCAATGAGATTGTCGCTGGTATTTCCCGAGGAACTTTGGTGACAGAATCTGCAGAGAAATCTGGGACGCTTATCACGGCACGATTGGCTCTCGATTTTGGACGAGATGTATTTGCTATCCCGGGAGATATCACCAAAGCCACCAGTATCGGAACCAATAGTTTGATCCGAGATGGGCAGGCGAAACTCACGATGAACGCCTCGGATATTCTCTCAGAATATGGTCCAGTAACGATTCTCACACAAAGAGAAATATTGCCAAATCTTCCAGCTTTTGATGATCCGATAGAAGCATCTATCCATGAGCTTCTGACGACTGAATCATTTGATATATCTTCTCTGTCCGATCGGTTATGAATAGATACGACTATCATCGCTTGAAAACTTTCTATGATGGAGGTATATGGAACAGTCGAGATAATGATCGATGGAAGTTATAGGGCAGTACAATAATTACAGGAGTTTCCTCTTGCAAATCTTCAAATACTTCTATAATTCAAAATAGAGGTATTTTTTAAACTCTTTTCCTATGAAACTTTCTGAGTCTCTGCTCAATATTTGAGCGAAAATAATGGCAGACAAACGTATATTGGCAGGAATTATTTCAACGCTTGTTTTTCTATTCTCGATTGGTGGATATTTTGGATATCAGGAACTCGCGAAGCGGTGGGCTATCCCTGAGGTAGCTGGGGCAAATTTTTCTCTCGAATATCGAAAGATCCCATTCGATACCAAAAATATCGATATCACTTTTTCAACGGATTTAGATTCTACCTCTTTGACGACGAAAAATGTTACATTTTCACCTTTCATCGAAGGGAAAGCGAGTGTAAAAAATGGAAATACTATTTCTTATGCTCTTGATAAGAAACTCACTATTGGTGAGAAATATACATTCACTATCGGTTCAGATATCCGTTCTATCTACGGAAAAGAACTCGGGAAAGAGCAGATTTTCACGATCGAAGCAATTTCTGGAGCAGCTGCAACCAAGATTCTCCCATCTGGAAAACTCGAAAATCTTGGACAAAATATCGTAGTACTTTTCAATATTCCGGTGGTGCCACTGATGAATCTCGATGAACGAGATAAGCTTCCATGTCCGCTCGAAATTACACCAAAAGTAGAAGGAAAATGCAAATGGATCAATGGAAATGTGTTGGAATTCATCCCAAATAAACCACTAGAAATGGCAACAAAGTACCATTTGAAAGTTTCGGATAAACCAGGACTTCTCTATCCACTTATCAGTGTTCTCGAGGATGATATAATCACTCCGGAACTTTCCATTTCTATAGAAAGTTCTTCATTTGATCCGAGTTATGGAATGGTTATCATTACTTCCGCAGCAGTAGATAAAACAGAGCTTGCAAGAAATTTGACATTTTTTTCTCTCTCGCCCTCGGGGAGAGAGTCGGAGTGAGGGCTAAGTGGTACATGAGCTTCTATGGAAGTACAGATTCAGTGAGTAAAAGATGCAGAAAATAAAGAAAGTGAAACAGCATTTATTATTACACCGAAAACAGGAGTATTACTTTACTCTAGTAGGTATGAGTTAAATATCAAAAAAGGTTTGAAGCCAAAATATGGAACTGAACCACTTGCAGAGGAATATGTTACAAATCCAAAAAGTGACGATTTTCTTTCGAGTTCTCAGGTATTTCGCAAGATCTATGATGCTTCTGGAACACTTTCAGATACTCGCGAATATGGAAATAATAGCTATGGAGCATCGATTCCATCGAAAGATGTCTTCTTTCGATTGACTTTTATGACAGAAATAGGACTCGATAAAAACCTTTTTGTACTCAAAACAAGTGCTGGGAAAATGGTTGATTTCAACATCGCTTATGTAAAAGAAGATATATATGATGAACAGGGGAATAAAACAGGGGTGAAAGAAAATAAGAAATTGCTTGATATTACACCCAAAGCTCCTTTGGCAAATGATACTTCTTATCAACTCATCCTCAGTAAACAAGCCAATAAGCTCCTTCCTACGGATATCGTTAAAACGTATCAGACTGCTAAAAAATTTCAGATTCTGGGACAAGAGTTTTTGAATAATACCAGTACTTGTATTTATTTTAACAATGCTCTCGAGGATGAATATGGAATGTATTCATCTCAGTATGAAATTATTCAAACAAATCCTGTTTCGAAAATCCATGATCTTACATTGGATGGAGAGATGAATTATGAATTAAACTCAAAAACATATATTTGTGCCCAACATTCTGGGCAGACGAGCTATATTCTCGGAACTCGTCTCGATCCAAATAAAAACTATACTGTTATTCTTCCTGCGAAGTTTGAGGATTATTATGGAAGTTCCGTAGGGAAAGACTATTCTTTCAAAATTAAAACAGGGGATATTGCCCAGAAAGACATATATCTCTATTCTTCTCTCAATAAACCTGTACAGATCATCCCAAATAATCTCTCCATCGTTCTCAATCTGCAATCTATCAATGCAATAAGCGCTAACATGGAAGTTTGTGAGATGGATTTAGGCGGATATACGCATTATCTCAAAAATAGATATGAGAAATATTATTCTCCCGTATGCGTAAAAAGTACGCCAAAAAATGTAGCACTCACCAATCATTATTGGAATCTGACGACTAACAAGATCGATATAGAGAAAGATATTCTTGGTGGAGCTTTGACGACACCATTTGTTCTCGTGCGGGCTTCTACCGATGTCTTTAATCAAAGTTCCTATGGGTATATGACTGATGGTCGAGAGTTCCTTCATGTCTTTGTTCGGTCCAATATTGTCCTGACTTTGGAGGATGCTAAAAATACGAAAATTCTTTTTGCTCCAAGTTTTGATGGAAAAAATCTTCCTGATAATTTGACTTTTGACACCTATATTCGTGGGAAAAATGGACTAGAGCCCAAAGCATTTCCGATCAAATGGAATGCAGAAAAGAGATATTATGAGATTACTGATCCAGAAGGGAAACTTTCTCTCCTTATCGCCAAGAACGATCAGTTTTTCGGTATTTTGAATAAGGAGAGCGATCAAACTTCCAATTATGATTTCAAGTATATCGCTGGACAGGATAGTTCTACGAAGGATTATCTCTATATGTATTCAGATCGTCCACTCTACAAGGCAGGAGATACGGTATTTTTCAAAGGACTTCTTCGACAATTTAATTTCGATGGATACAAAAGTTCACAAGTGAAAGTTGGGAAGTTAAAAATAGTAGATGAAAATGAAACGGTTCTGACCGAGATGGATGTGAAAATAGATAAAAATTCTAACTTCAATGGACAATTTGTTCTCCCAAAAGATATGCCACTTGGACACTATCGTTTTGATTTCTATGCTGGAGTCAATCCTTATCCTATATATAATAATGGAGAATTTGATGTACTTGCCTATAAGAAACCAACTTTCAAGGTACATATCGCAACAGACAAAGCAGATGTGAGTATTGGAGACACGGCACAACTGGGAGCAAATGCTGAGTATTATTTCGGAGGTCGTCTGGTGAATGCTGATTACAATTATTCCGTACTTGCTCAGTCTTATTTCTTCGATGCGAAAGATTATCGAGATTACCAATTTGGGAAAGGTTCCAATTATTTTGATTGTGTCTATTGGGGATCTTGTGCGTATGGAGATAATCTTGTGACTACTTCTACCGGACGACTCGATGCTACTGGAGAGGCGAAAATTTCCTATGCATACCCAAAGATAGATGATAAAGAGAATCCCGTAGGAGAAAAGATTTATAGTTATTCTCTTGAGATTACAGATCCCGATACTTCTAAAACTGTCTCCAATACAACGAGTCAGATTCTCCATACGACCGATGCGTATGTAGGAGTCAAAGTTCCGTATTGGAATCTGCAAAAAGATGGTGTAAAAGTAAATGGGGTAGTGCTGGATTACAATGCCAAAGGACTAGCGAATCGAGATGTGAAAGTCGAACTTTGGAGACATGAATGGAAGGAAGTGAAAAAACAATGAGTCGATGGAACTTTTTACAACGAATCTAGTATGGAAGAGAAAAAGGAGTCAGAGAAAACTCTCTCTTCTGATGAAAAAGGAGAATGGAGTGAAACTTTTACAACACTTGGTGATGGGGAATATGAAATCCGAGCGATGTATACAGGAGCTAATAAACAAACCTTTGCTTCATCGTCTATTCTCTATGTATCAGGTGAAAATACTACGTACTGGAATGATGGAAATAATTCAGTAACGGATTTGATTGCCGACAAAGCGATGATGAAAGTTGGTGAAATTGCGACATTCACACTCAAGTCTCCTGTTTCCACTGGGAAAATGCTCATAACTATCGAAAAAGACGATGGGGTTCTGGATTCTTTCGTTCGTGATATCACGAGTACAACGCCTCGTATCGAGATTCCTATCAAAGAAAGTTATGTTCCCAATTTTTATGTAAAAGTATTTTTGATCGGGCAAGATCCTGGGGCGAAACTTCCTTTCTATAAACGCGCACTTGCCGTTATGAAAGTGACGACTGATCCGAAGAAACTCTCCGTTATAATTACTCCCGAAAAGAAACAATACCTCCCAGGAGATAAAGTAAAACTCACGGTAACTGTGAAAGATAATCAAGGAAATCCGTTTTCTGGTGCCAATGGAAGCATCTCTCTCGTGGATGAAAGTCTCTTGGCACTTGCAGGAAATCCTCAGAAGAACCCATTTGCATTCTTTTATGATATGAAACGATATCTCGGTATCGAGACATATATTTCTCTTGTAAATCTGATAGAAAAATTGGAAGTAAAGGATACTTCTCTCGGAGAAAAGTGAGGAGCAGGTGAAGGACAGAAATGAGGAGCGAGTACCAAGAAACGAGGAGTGTTTAAGGATACCGCCTTCTGGCAAGCAGATTTTGTAACAAATGCTGCTGGACAATATACTCTCATCACCGATGTGCTTCCTGATAATCTGACTACTTGGGTGGTAGAAGCTCTTGTTTCGACGACTGTAGGAAATAGAGTCGGGATTGCGACCGAGAAGATTATGACCACAAAAACGGTTCTGATAAGTGAGAATCTTCCTCGATTTCTCGGTTCAGTAGATACTATTATTTTCTCTCCAGTCGTATTTAATAAAACAGGGAAAAATCAAAGTTTCGATGTCACTATCGTGGCAAATAATATGACTCTTTCCAAAAATCAAAAAACCGTATTTATCAAAAATGGAGAATCTCTGACTGTCCCATTTGAAGCGACTATTGCCAATATTCCACTGTCCAATTCTGAACCATTTTTCTCAAAGATTATTCTGAAAGCGGTGGCGAAAGATTCCTGAGAATTGGACGAAGTAGAAAATACACTGCCGATTATCGTAACTGCCACCAAGGAAACCGTCGCAACTGTCGGGAAAACCAGTAATAGTGCGGATGAACAGATAAAACTCTCTGCTGACATCCGAGAAAATGGAGGCTCTCTGAGTGTGAATTATGCAGCAAGTTTATTGCCAAATATCCTCTCTGGAATCGAGTATTTGAAGTCATTTCCTTACGGATGTTCGGAACAGCGAACCTCGGCTATTATGCCGACCGTATATCTGAAAGAGTTGTATGATAGTGTCAAAGTACCGTTTGATCTGAAAACAAAAATGATCAAAGAATACATAGGTCCATATGAAGGGTATCAGGAACGAAGTCTCGATACGATTATTCGAGGATATTTGGTGGAAATCAAGAATTTCCAACGCCTCAATGGAGGTTTCGGTTACTGGATGGATAGTAATTATGACGATTATCCACTTACCGTTTCTCTCATTTCAGCTCTTTCGGAGATTCGATCTATCGGATATACCCCAAACGATACGATGATGGAAAATGCTATCAAATATTTGAAAATGAAATTCTATGAAAACAAACGGCCATATTGCTATGGTAGTATGGATTGTACTTGGCCAGTTGGGACAAGACTCGCGACCATCGAAGCGATTCTCGACAATAATAGTCAGGACTATGAGACATACAAGATGTATAAACTTCTCTCTTTTGAGAAAATAGATACTTTGACTCAAGTGAATCGGGCTCGAGTTCTTGCAAAACTTCTCCGAATCAATGCAATTACCAAGGAGGAAAAAGATTCTCTCAAGAAATTGACAGATGAACAGGTTAAAAATATCGTTTCCAATGGTTTGGTATACAATCCTCGTGGAGCATTTGTCGGAAGTGCTGGTTCAGCTTCCAGACTCGATGTAACAACGAGATTTATCGAAACACTTTCTATCATGGGTCCAGATACTATGAAAGAATATGAACAGATTACTGATCAGATGGAGAGATGGATAATTTCTGAGAAACAAAAGGATGGAAGCTTCGGTTCTACTGCCGATACTTCCAATGTTGTCCGATCACTCGCTCATGTTATGCGAGCAACGGGGGAACTTCGAGAAGTGAATATGCAAGCGAAAATCTCTCTCGATACAGTATTGCAAGATGAAAAAAGCATTGATCAAAAGAATAAACTCGATGTATTTTCCAAGATTATCCCCCTTGATGCTCTCAAAGATACTTCTTCACTCCACCTCGAAAAAATAGGACAAGGAAATCTCTATTATGATATCGCGATGACCTACTTTATACCAACTCAGGATGTCAAAGCTCGTGACGAAGGATTCTTTCTGGAGCAAGCTTATTACGACTATGATGCTTATAAGAGTCTCAAGAAAGCTAAAGAAGAGGAATGGAATAAATATATCAATAGCGATATTTCTTTCAAAGATCTCAAATATC
>JBAZVV010000021.1:8800-15054 GCA_041660685.1 Candidatus Altimarinota bacterium
TCGTCTATGTTTATAATCGGATTATTACTGGAGAAGATCGTGATCAGGTGGCTTTTGAGGGATTTATCCCATCGGGATCAGAGTTGGTAAATCCGCAGTTGAAAATAGAAAATAGTCAGAATGTTCAGGAATCTATTTTTGAACACGAAGAATGGCAGAATGACCGATATTTTGGAACCGCTTCCTCACTCGAATCTGGAATATATACCTTCGGGTACATTATCCGACCGACACATGTAGGAATCTATCAACTCTTCCCTTCCCGTACTTTTGAATTCTACCATCCAGAAGTATTTGGAAGAACAGAAGGGAAAATAATGAAAATAGGTGAAGTGAAATAAAATTTAAATAATCCCATACAAACAATATTTGTATGGGATTATTCTATAATATGGGAGATATCTAATAATTCATCAAGCATCCAGTATCAACCAACGCTCCACTGGCATTTACAATCTGATATGTTCCAGACCCCATAGCTCTTCCTGTTTGATAAATATCATCACACGAGAGATAACTTCCTCATGATTCAATAGTGACTCATGCTTCTGATTGAAGAGTAACGAGACTTGTTCCATTTGCAACAAGGTTCCCCCTCATATCATAGGGGAGATTATAGCTTCCGCCACTGAGTATGAATTTATGAGTATTGGTATTTACATCGACATCTGTTGTGACAGCGAGAAAGAGTGTAGGAAAGAGGTCTTTCATGATGCTTTTATAATCACCTTTCACGAGTGCTTTGGGAGTATCGATATTTTCAAGGGTGAGGGCTATCTGAAATTGTTGTCTGTTGGTAGTGGTACTGTACCAGTATCCACTATTGGTTCGTGGATCCTTTGGGATATTACTGAGGACATTTGATATAATCCCATTTTCGAGAATTCCTTCATAGATAACCGTTCCAGAGTTGGTGATATTGATGGGATTAACAGGCAATGGATAAGCACCTTCTTTTTGTTTATGATTTTTGAGATCGATCTGAAGTTTTTCGATATCATTGATTCGTGACGAATCTCTCGCACCGACGATATTGTCAGAAAATGATGCAAATCCCACGATAGAAAGAATGGCGATAATAGCAACAACAACAACGAGTTCTGTGAGAGTAAATGCTCTGGTATTTTGTATTTTGCTCGTGATGGAGATAAGTTTCATAGTATGAAAGTATTTGAGAGGGTAAATATACTTTCGTAGTATACATTCAAATTTTGATTTTCAAAATCAAAATTTGACCCAAAAAGATTATCTGATATACTCTGTATCATTACTGATAAAAGCCATCTCTATGAGATTTTTCCATTTATACATTCGCAAGGTTCTGCTCGGTATTTTTGTATTCTTTTTAGCTGGGGTATGTATCTCGTCTGCCCTCGATGTCGTCAGTACAAATTTTGTCCCACAAATAGTCACTTCTCTCGGTTCCAATAACAGTCAAATCTGGTTCTCAACAGGGACTGCATCGACAGGAACCACCTCATATATCAACAAAGACAATGATAGTGAAACCATTGGAAATTATTTTCGAGGATATTACTATGATACGCAGTTCGGGTTTTTTCGTCTGGATTGGAATATTCTGGATATGACACAAAATGTCCGCATCGTTTCTGCTACCGACAAATGCTCTACAGGGTATGGGTATAAACTGGGAGGATATGCGCAGAGTGATTTTGCTGGATTTATGAAGTTTGATTATGATGCGAATAATTTTGTCTACTATTGTCAGTCGGATAAGAAACTTCACGGATGGGCATATAATGAATCTCTCGGATTTCAGAATTTCGAGTGAATAAGTTTTGAAGTTATCGCACTGGCACAAAATCCCCAAACTCTTGCTACTGGAACTGATCCATTCTTCGTGAATAACAATAGTATCGTTCTCATGAACCTCCCAACAAATACCCAAGATATACAAGGAAAATGACTCGCCAATAAGCAATGACAAGAAGCGGTGTTTTATATAGTGAAGTAGGGATGAGAGCGATAGAGAGATAGAAGTTTCAAAATGGTTTTCTTGATTTTCATAGAAATATACATAGTATGTACATACTTTAGCACATAAATATATAAGATATGACAACGGAACTTATTAGCTTGAATGAATACAGGAAAAATATCTCAGTTCTTTGGAAGAGAGCAAAAGAACAAAATATTAAATATATTGTTCTATCTTATTCTAAGCCTATTTTTGAAGTGAATCCAGTGATGGATAATATAATAGATGATAATTGGGATATACAGTATACTCCGAAGAATCATAAAGCTTGGCTTAAGGCAAACAAGGAACTCTCTCAATGAGACGGAACAAAGATAAATTTTGATACGATAAAAACCGGAGATGATTTTATTTCTTTCATAAAATCATAATATGAATTATAGTATCATCTTAAGTAAAGATGTGAAGAAATTTTTAGAAAAACATGAAGATATAGCAAGAATATTTTTTGAGAAAAGTCGTATTCTTGAACAAAATATTCTCCCTAATAATCTTGATGTAAAACCTCTTAAATGAAAGGATAATCATTATAGACTCAGAATCTGAAAGTATAGATTTTTGTATGAGATAATAAACAATCAGGTACTTATATACTTTTACGATGCAGGCAGTAGAGGGAGTATTTATAAATAAATCTTTACGTCTTAATAGAACAGGATCCTTATTCTTATCTTTCACATATATGTTCTCACTCAAAAAATCTATCGCTTTCACTTTGGTTCTCGTTATGGTTTCTCCTCTTTCATTGGTGGATGCTTTGACGCTTCAGCAGACCGTGAATACTATCCAGTCAGTCGATCCTGCTCTCCCGACAGGAGTGGCAAATCCGAAAGGATATATCGGTAGTCTCTTATCGGAGCTCTTCTGGGGATCTGCCGACGGGGCGAAAAATGGGAAGATTAAACCTCAGTATTTGGATATCTCTGGAAATAACATCTGGACACAATCTGGATCAGATGCGTTTTATACAGGAACAGGAAATATCGGGATTGGCACGGTGAATCCAGGGACTACACTTGCTGTTTCGGGCGTGGTTCTAGCCTCTTGAACACCAGGGACTTCATTACCTCAGAACGGTGTAATGTTAGGTAGATATGCTACTGGACATCCCTCTGGTGCCATTCAAAATAATATTAATACCATTATTGGTGCCATCTCAAATGGTGGTAATGGTGGACTTGCGTTTGATCGTTGGTACAACGGTTTCTATGACCGAACTTGGATGTATATGAATCAGAATGGTAATGTCGGTATCGGAACCACCGCTCCATCCGATCTTCTCACGCTTTCTGGTACTACTGCAACACTTGTGAATCTAAATGGTGCCACGACCAACTACCGTGGACTTAAGATGTCGAATACTTCATGAACCGAACAATGGTTCGCTGGAGCAAACAATCTAAATAACTATGTCATCCGACAAAGTGGAACCACCGACCTTATGACTTTTTCAGGTGGAAATGTCGGGATTGGAACTGCGAGCCCAGATACCACACTGAATGTGGTAGGCACGATTTCATCCTCGAGCACAAGCAGTTCTAGTGCCCCTCCTTTATATCAAAGTATCCATACTGTAAAAGCTACTGATCCAACTGGTGATTCCATTGCTCTTATGGGAAATGGAAATTTCACACTTACAACAGGAGATAGTTCAATGAATCTCATAGGAGTTTATGGAAGATCGTTCGTAAATGTAGGATCCTATAGTCATACAGGAAATATCACAGGTATAAATGGGACAAGTAAGGTTATTACTGGAAATGGGACGGTCGATAGTCTAGCTGGTGTCAATGGCTTCGTTCAAAATGCAACTACTGCAACAGTAACGAACGCTTACGGAGTACATGGTAATGTGCAGGGTGCAGCAGGTCCTATAATTAATGGTTATGCGATTTATGCTGCCTCGAACAATGCTGCTAGTGGTGGATCAATCACCAATTCTTACGGAGTGTATATCGATAACCAAGGAGGGACGAATCAATGGGGTATCTATCAGGCTGATTCTACCGATACCAATTACTTTGCGGGAAATGTCGGGATTGGAATCACTAATCCAGTAGCAGGATTAGATGTGAGTGGTACCATTCGTACCGCAAGCGGTCATTTAATTACCAATAATCCAAATGGAGCAATTGTTATAAATGCAGGACCTACATCGGCTAGTTCTCTTGCGGGGATCTGGTTTCGATCTAACCCTATAACTGGAAATTATACACTTCCTTATACTGATTTAATGTTCATTAAATCAAATGGTAACGTCTGAATCGGAACTACAAACCCATCCGATCTTCTCACACTCTCTGGTGCCACTGCGACACTTATTAACCTCAACGGTGTCACGACCAACTATCGTGGACTCAAGATGTCAAATAATGCATGAACCGAGCAATGGTTCGCAGGAGCAAATAACTCCAATAGCTATGTTATCCGACAAGGTGGAACGACGGATATCATGACTTTTTCGGGAGGGAATGTGGGAATTGGGACAATAGTTCCTTTGTCCAATACAAAATTGGACATAGTAGGGGGAAGAACACGAGTAATCGCTAACAATGAACCATATAGTTTTATGGCCCAATATGGTGCTAGTACTGGACAATATTATTTCGGTGCGACCAATGCAGTCGCTGCTGATGGTGTTTTCAGTAATAGTGCTGGTACCGAACGAATGCGAATTACAGATGGTGGTAATATCGGAATTGGAACAACCACTCCTGGAAGTGATACTTGATGGGGAAGTCCTGTGCTAGATATTTCTGGTACACGAGGTACTCAAGTTATTAGAACAACCAATCCTGCAGGAATTGCAACTCTGCGAATGAAATGACCAGATGCTTTATGACTTGATGATTGGCATATTAATATGTTAGCATGAGCATCCAGTTTATTAAAATTCATGCCCCAATCAGGAGCTATTGAAGGTCTTGTGTTAAAAAATAATGGGACTGTCTGAATCGGAACCACCGCACCAAATGGACAACTAGATATAGCTAAAAATCCTGGAAATGGTTATTTAGATGGTATCGTTATAGGTCAGCTTGATGGTGATAATACGGAAAGTATTCAAACATATATAGATACTGGAGCAGGTGGTGGGTATGGTAATTGGGCATATGCAGGCGGATGTTGTCATGCTCTTGCTATCCAACCTCATGGTGGAAATGTCTGAATTGGAACAGCAACTCCTTCACAAAAACTGGAAGTTGCAGGGATGGTATATTCTACCTCTGGGGGATTTAAGTTTCCAGATGGAACAACTCAGACAACAGCAGCTGCTGCCGCAACGGCATTTAGTTGTACAACACGGACATCTTGACTTGTTCTTGCCTCAATAGCTACTGTCTCTTGTCTTGCTGGAGAATACGTAACAGGATGAGGTGTTAATACTAGTACTCTTGGTGCTATAATTGCGAGCTACCCAAATGGAAATGCTTGGACAGTTTCGACAGGGAGTGCTACTATATGGAAAAACTTTTATGCTGTTTGCTGTCACTAACATTAGGAGTGAGTCCCTATGAGTATAAGTTTACATATAAAAACTTGCCTTTCGATAAATCTCTCTATACTAGAAATATATTACCATCTCATTATATAACATATGGCGACTATAACGATAGAAAATCCGAGAATAGAACAAAAATATTCTGCTTATGAAATACAATTAAAATTTCTTTATTTTTTAGAAAAAGAATTAAAAGAGGATGCCATTGAATTGTATCAAATATCCGTTACTGATTTGCCAAAAAATACCAAAACAAGATTTGATACTATCGATACATTAAATTTCATTGACTACTAAAATATGATAGAAAGGGTTGTTATTTCAGATGATTTAATATCATATCTTGAATCCAGAAATCTCAAAAAACAGTATAGAAAATGCAAAGAATTTTTACTGTCATGAAATTTTAAGCAAATAGATTTTAAAATGAGGGAGCCAAAAAAAGACAAAATATATTATTTTCGTATAAATAAGCAATTTAGGGCGTTTTGTAAAATAGAATGAACTATACTAAAAATTTTCGATATTGATAATCATCAAAATTAATTGCATTATTCTAATTTTCTCTATACTAGGAAACACTTATTTATTTCTTTTCTTCTTTTTTATGAATCTCTCTAAAATCAACTGGAAAGCGACACTTTTGACTCTTTGGGTGATATTCTCTTTTGTATATATCTCTTGGAATATGTATGAAGGATTCAAGATGAGTGTCATGCAGAGTGCTTATGTGGCTGGACAAACAGATACAGT
>JBAZVV010000022.1:0-14880 GCA_041660685.1 Candidatus Altimarinota bacterium
TTCTTATAAAATATAAAGAAGAATATAAGGATGATTTGAAGCTTATAGCATACTGTCTATTGCCGAATCATTTTCATTTTGTGATTCATAACAAAGGTACCGGTACCCAAATTTCAGATTTCATGAAGAAATTACAATGAGGCTGTGCAATTTGGCACAGAGTAAAATATCCATTAGATGCTGGTGCAAAACTACCTTTCTTTGAATGAAGGTTCAAAGCAAAGATGATACATGATGAAACTTATTTAGAACAATGTCTGGCGTATGTAAATTTCAATGCCGTAAAACATAAACTTGTGGATAATATAGACTATTATCCATGGACAAGTTATCATCAAATTACAGACAAGGACAAAATAGAAAAGCACAGAGATTTGATACTCGATGAATTGGAATTGTAACCGATAAATACTGCAAGAGCAAAAATCCCCACGTCCGAAAGGATGGGGGGATTTTTTGTGTTTACTCCCCCTTAGTCCTCCTTATCTGAGGGGGGAAATCGAAGTTTGAGGAATGAAAAAGTTTTTGAGTTTGAGAAGATTTCTCTATACTCCATTTCAAATACCTCTTCATATATTCCTCCAAAATGAAACTCAATCTTGAAATAATCATCAGCTCTCTTAAAGAAACTCTCTTTAAAAATAGCTATACACTCAATCTCCGAGAGGTCTTTATCAAGAACAACGAGAAGAAGTCCTCGGGGTTGGAGAATAATGTGAACTGGTTTCTCAAGAAATTGAAATTAAGTAATAATAATGAGATAGATAGTATTACTGTTAAATGGTCTGTTTACTATGTAGACTTCGGTATAAATATCGGAACGGAGATTAACGGTACAAGACCAGCACTGATATACAAGGCTACAAAGTTTTCTTATGGAAGAGATATCATTGTCATTCCTTTTACCTCATTTTGAGAAGATAAAAGTGTAGACAAGTTTGATATAACAATTCAGAAAGAACTGATAGATGGATTAAAAAATGATTCAATCTTAAAAACAAGACATATAAAAAGTCTCTCAAAGAAAAGACTCGGAAAATTTGTGTGATTTTTAAAAGATGATGCTCTAAAAACAGAAATAGCTAGAAAACTAAATATGATGTTTTGAAATTAAAAAAAACCTTCAGGATATAAAATCCTGAAGGTCGTGACCCTGCCCTACTTTTTCAAGTAAGAGGTAATTAGTGAAGCTATTATACACAAAACTCCTCAAAATCAAAACTTTTTCATCAAAAAAGAAAATAAGCTCTGTTGTTCTCATAAAAGTTGCCTTATTTCGCAAGGTATAAAGTTCAAAAAATCCCCCTTCATCCTCGGAAGCAGGGGGATTTTTTTGTTTGCTTTTTGGGTGGTTTGGAGTGGTGGAAAAAAAGTTTTTGAATTTTTTATAAAAAGTCTATAATAGACGCATCGAATTATCCTTTATATAGATATATTATGACTCTCTCAAAGAAAACTATAGATTATCTTGCATCAAGTGGTTATACATTTGAGGAGATTAATCATGTAAAAAATGGACTAAAAGATATAGAAAATTGAAACGTTGTTTCTTTTGAAAATGTGATAAAAAATATTAAAAATGGTAACGCAGTAAATTATGTATAAAATTATCTTCTCAGAAACAGCGAGTCGAGATTTATGAGAGATAAATTCTTATATCTCAAAAGATAGCCCGCTCTATGCAAATAAGGTTGTGGATAAGATAATTTTGACAATATCTAACCTTTCCGTCTTCCCATTTCTTTGAAAATCAGATAGTGATGATAATTTGAGGGAAATAAGTGAGCCAAGATATGGCTTTAGGATTATCTATCAGATCATATGAAAAGCTATTTATATACTTGCGATATTTAAATACAAAGATGGTTGGAAATAATTTTCTTCCCTGAATTGGCAAAAAACTCCCCCGTTCGAAAGGATGGGAGAGTTTTTTATTTACGTATTTTCTATAATTCGCACTTCTTCTCGAAGCTCTATCCCAAACATTTCTTGCACCTTCTCTTTTGCGAGATCTCGTAATGTGAAAATGTCTTTATAACTTCCTTTTTGATCATTGATAAAGAAGTTTGCATGGAGTTCCGATATCTTGACTCCCCCGATTCGATGTCCTTTGAGTCCTACCTGATCGATGAGTCGGCCAGCGGAATCTCATAGTGGATTTCGAAAAAATGAGCCACAAGTAAAGCCTCCTGGCTGTTTAAGAGAGCGAAAGGTTCTCGGATCTGTAGCATCATTGGAGATAAGATTGGTTTGAAATACGGTATCTACGATAAACCAGTTTGGATTATCTTTTAGAAGGGAATGTCGATAGGAAAAATCTAGTTCCACATTTTTGAGGACTTTATATTCCCCTTTCTGCATATCGAAAATAGTTACTTCTTGAACCGTATCTTTTGCTTCAAAACCAAAACATCCAGCATTTCCAGCTACTGCGCCACCAACGGTCCCAGGAAGTCCTACCCATTTTGTGAAAAGAGAATTTTCTAGGGTTTTGGATACTTGCAAAGAAAGAGGTGATATAAGTTCTCCTGTAGTGACTATTACTGAGTTATCTTCCCATTCGATTCCTTTGAGGGTATTGCGAACTATAATTCCTTCAAATACATCGAAGGCAAAAAGAATATTAGTTCCACTTCCAAGGAATATTATTGGAAGATCCTTTTCTCGGGAAAAATTCCAAATATCATGAAGTTTATCGATATCTTGTTTCTTAGAAAGTTCGAAAAAATATTGTGCCACCGCAGGAGTACGGAAGGAAGAATATTTCAGAAGATCTTTGTGAGTTTCGAGATATGGAAGCATAAAGTAAATAAATATGGATATAGGAGAATTCGTCATTGAGAGCGAAGTATGAAAAATATTACACACTTTTTTTCTTTTCCCAATACTTCTTGAGAGCTTGTCCTGTGTAAGAACGTTTTTCTTTGAGGATATCTTTGATGATACCAGAGAATATTAGTTCCCCACCTTTATCTCCCCCTTCTAATCCGATGTCGATACAATAGTCAGAGTTGGCGATGATGTCGAGATTATGTTCTATGACAAGTACCGTATTTCCTTTCTCTACGAGACGATCGAGGATCAAGAGAAGTTTCTGGACATCAGAAAAATGAAGTCCCGTGGATGGTTCATCAAGGATATAAATAGTCTTGGAGGTCGATCGTTTTGAGAGATCAAACGCGAGTTTGATACGTTGTGCTTCCCCTCATGAAAGTGTTGGTGCAGACTGTCCGAGTTCTATATATCCAAGTCCGACATCATTCAATACCTCGAGTACTCGTTTGATGCGAGGGAAAGCAGTGAAAAATTCAAGTGATTCTTCGACCGTCATTCGAAGAACTTCCGCTATGGTTTTTCCTTTAAAACGAACCTCCAGTGTTTCTGGATTATAACGACTTCCTCGGCAAGCTTCACATTCTATATAGACATCGGGAAGGAAATGCATTTCGATTTTCTTTACCCCACTTCCTTCACAGGTTTCACAACGTCCCCCCTTGGTATTGAAACTGAATCGCCCCACTCCATATCATCGTTTCTGTGCTTCAAGAGAGGCAGTAAATACTTCCCGAACATGTGTAAACATCCCTGTATAAGTGGCGATATTTGAATGAGGAGTACGACCGATAGGAGATTGATCGATAAGTATAACTTTATCGAGTTGTTTTGCTCACTCGATTTTCCGAACTTTTCCAACAGTAACCATATTTCCAGTACTGAGCTCATTAATCAAATGCGGTGCGAGAATATCCATTATTAAAGAGGATTTTCCTGAACCAGAAACTCCTGTTACCACTGTGAGGACTCCCAGTGGGATTTTCACACTCACATCTTTGAGATTATTTTCCTTTGCCCCTTCTATTTCTATATAACCAATAGGGGTTCGTTTTCGTCTTTCGAGAAGTACTTGTTTTTTCCCAGACAGATAAAGTCCTGTTTCAGAAGAAGGATTATTAATAATCTCTTCGTACGTTCCTTGTGCCATCACTTCTCCTCCGTGTTTTCATGCACCAGGACCTATATCGAGAATATAGTCAGATGCTTCCATGATATCTTCATCATGTTCGACGACGATGACGCTATTTCCCACAGCCACAAGTTTTTTGATGTTTTCTATGAGCATACCATTGTCTCTCGGATGAAGTCCAATGGAAGGTTCATCAAGAATATAAGTAATCCCTTCAAGTTTCGTCCCGATTTGGGTTGCGAGTCGTATACGTTGAGATTCTCCTCCAGAAATAGTTCCTGCTCGTCGGGAGATAGTCATATAATTGAGTCCAACTCAAGAGAGGAATTCCAAACGTTCCAGAATATTTTTCATAATCCCCTTCGTAATAGTTTTCTCCGAAGTGGAAAATTTCATTTCTCGGAAAAACTCGAGAGAATGCAGTACGGACATATGGGAAATCTCACCGATATTTTTTCATCCAACAAATACATGAAGCGATGATTGTTTCAAACGATGTCCCTGACATACTTCGCATTCGATTTCTGTTATATATTGAGATATTCGCTTCATAAAAGCATCATTTGCTTCGGTTTCGTGATAGCGGCGTGTTAGATTTGTCACTACTCCTTCGTAACGAGTATTATATATTTTGGATTCAGTGCCATCGAAAGCGTGATGTACTTCAAAAGTCTCATCACATCCATGGAGAATAATATCTCTCGCTTTTTTACTGAGCGTATTATAGGGTACATTTAAATTGATTTTATGCTTTTTAGCAGCAGCACGAAGGATTTCCATATAGTACATATGATTGGTCCAAGGAAGAATGGCTCATTCTTCGAGAGTCAAATTTCCATTGATAATTTTTTCCTCCAGAAAAGCGACTTTTGTCCCAAGTCCATGACAACTTTCACAAGCTCCATAATGAGAATTGAAAGAGAAATTGGAGATAGAAAGAGTTTCGCTAGAGGTGCCACACTGAGGACAAGAAGCTTTTGCTGAAAAACTTTCTCGTTCTTTTAAATCAATTTGATAAATTTCGAGCATATCCTCTCCTGTTTTGTATGCAAATTCCAGAGAATCTCTGAGTCGTTTTCTAAATGATTCCTCATCTTTCACCACCAATCGATCGATGACTACTGATATTTTTGCATTTTCTGGAATAGTTTCCTTTTCGAGAGAATCGGCAACAGAATAGACGGTATCATTGATCTGGAATCGCACAAATCCACTATCGAGAACATAGCGTTTAATAGATTCCATCGTGGAATCGGTGCCAAAAAAAGGAATCGGTGCCATGACATGAATCTTGGTTCCTTCTCCGAGATGTTTTACAAAAGAAATTACCTCTGTGATGGTGTGTTTTTTGAGAGTAATTTCTGGATGATTGGGACATTTCTGGATTCCAATGGTTGTGAAAAGAAGGCGATAAAAATCATATATTTCAGTAATAGTTCCAACAGTCGATCGAGGATTATTGGAAGTAGTTTTCTGATCAATACTGATGGTCGGAGAAAGTCCACGTATTTCATCCACTTTTGTATCTTCATTGATGGACGAGATAATCATCCGTGCATACGTGGAGAGACTTTCGAGATATCGTCGTTGTCCTTCGGCATAGATAGTATCAAATGCGAGGGAAGATTTTCCTGACCCAGAAACTCCCGTCACGACGACGAGTTTATTTTTCGGGATTTTTACTGAAATATTTTTCAAATTATGAGTTTTGGCTCCGATAACTTCGATAGAGTGAGACATAAAAGAAAAATAACAAGTAAATAACTAAACACTACAAGGGGGCAAGTATACACAAAAAATCTGAAAAATGAAAAAGTTTTTTGGAGTTTATAAGATATGAACGAGAAATGCTTATTTTGCAAAGAAAAACACAAAAATGCGATGAAAAAGTTGCAAAAAATGAGCTTCTCTATATAATCCTGCACCAGTACACATTTTTACTCATTTTTTTTGTTTCTATGAAAGATATTCACCCAAAATTTTCTACTCAAACAACCGTTGTTTGTTCTTGTGGAAATACTTTTGTATCAGGAAGTACTATCACTACTGAGATTAAAGTCGAATCATGTAATAAATGTCACCCATTCTACACAGGGGAGAAACGTATTTTGAAAACAAGTTCTGTTGACAAGTTTTATGCTCGTCAGAAGAAATCAGAATCTATTACAAAATAATTATCTTATGATTCTTAGTAAAAACAGGTTGTTGTCAACCTGTTTTTATGTGCCAAATTTTGCTTCTATAAGGGATATGTGATATTCTACAGAAGTATTTAATTCTATTGTCGTTTATGAATTTCCTTTTGCGTAACATTTTCTTTATCTTTGTGCTCCTATTTTTAGTGATGGATGCCTTTTTTCTCTTTGGTGATATCCTTACCGGAACAGGAATATACACATTTCTGCAGGAATATATTATGTACTTTCCTGGGGTTGCAATATTGGAAA
Organism: Candidatus Altimarinota bacterium; assembly: GCA_041660685.1. Taxonomy (GTDB): domain Bacteria; phylum Patescibacteriota; class Gracilibacteria; order BD1-5; family UBA2023; genus UBA1545. Next base: position 6,412 of record JBAZVV010000022.1, read on the forward strand.
TTATTATCCTTTCCGGACTTGCATATATCACCTCTATCAAGCCCATTCGCAGTTTAAAACAGGAGATTGCTTTTTTCATAACTGGATCGAAAGAAGGGACTGCTCTTACAGTAGGAAATATGAATCCAGATGCGCGATATGTTATCAATTTTTTTAACAAAAGTTTGGAGATTTTAAAGAATTTTAAAGAAGAATTTAAGGCAGGTCGTATTCTGAAATCGGAAGTAGAGTTTGCTTCTGAAATCCAACGTCATGTTTTGAAGAAAAATACTATTATTATTCCATCTATGGACATTGTTGCGAATACGAAATCTGCAACAGAAGTTGGATGAGATAGTTTTGATATCATCGAGCAAGGGCATAATTATTATGTGTATATCGGAGATGTAACGGGACATGGAGTAGCGGCAGGATTTGTTATGATGATTGTAAACGCACTCATATCAGGATTTTCAAAGATTGTTGAAAATTCTGCTGATATCCTTGCAAGAACCAACGAAATTGTAAAACCTCGTGTAAAGTCTAATATTCTCATGACTCTTCTTATGATTCGTTGGAATGAGGAGCAACAGAAGATGTATATGACGGGAGCAGGACATGAATATCTAGTAATTTATAAGGCATCAGAAAAACGAGCATTTAAGATTAAATCTGGAGGAGTTGCTCTTGGTATGACGAAAAATATATCAAAAATTCTTAAAGAAATAGAAATTTCCATAGCGAAAGATGATATTATTATTCTCTATACGGATGGTATTACAGAGGCACGAAATGGAAAACATGAAAGTGATATGATGCTCGGAATGGATCGATTTATGGAAATTATTGAGCATACACCGGTTAAAACAGCTCAAGGAGTTTTTAATAACATTACTATAGAACTTTCCAAATTCATGGGGTATGGACATCGCCAGTTCGATGATATCACCTTGATTGTAATGCATAATAAAGGTGATTCCATCATAGAAAATAATGTTTCTCCAGAAATTGCCCCTCAATTTATAACAGAATGGAATTGGAGAAAATAGTATATTTCACTAAAAGATTGAATTTTACCGAACTCTTCGTATACTACAGTGACTGTAGTAAAACACAATACTTCTACTTCTCGAAAATATTTTTTATGGCAAATCAAGCACTTCTCGATCTCATCGCAAAGAACTACACTGGTGATGCACTTGGATACGAACAAGATTTTTTGAAACAACAAGATATTGCTGTTACTTCAACTTCATTTCTTGAGAATATATCAACTTCAACACCTGTAGGAATAACTCCACCATCTTCTCCTGAGGTACCAGTAGTGACTGAAAATACCTCCAAAAAACTTACCAAACAAGAAGCAGACGAGATTCGTCAAGGAGAGAAAGAATATCGTGAAGCACTCGCATTTGTCAAAGATGCAATTGCTCCTTCTATGATGAAAATCGATGCGACAAAGCTCCAGATTGGAGATACATATATTCGAACATTTTTTACTTATGCGTATCCAGATTTTCTCGAGGGAAACTGGCTCGGACCACTCATCAATTGGGATGTTAAGTTCGATATGTCTATGTTCATATACCCCATCGAATCGGCGTATATTATGAAATATCTCCGCAAGCGCCTAACAGAACTTCATTCAGAACGATCCATCAATGCGGATAAAGGACTGATTAATGATCCTGCGCTTGATGCTCAGGTACAGGATGTAGAAGAACTTCGTTCGAGCCTCACACGAGGACAGGAACGATATTTTCATTTCTCTATCTATATTAGCATCTATGCTGATTCAGAGGAACAAGTGAAGAAACTTTCCAACACCCTCGACACGCTTCTTTCTGGACGTAACATACTCACAAAACAAGCTTTTCTTCGTTCAGAACAGGGATTTATTGCAACTGGTCCATTTGCTCGGGACGAAGTCGGAGTATATAGAAACATTTCTACGAAGGGACTTTCGACTACTTTTCCATTCACTTCTAATTCTCTTTCTCAGGATGATGGAATTCTTTATGGAATCAATACCCATAATAATTCCCTTATTATCTTCGATCGATTTCGTACAGAAAATGCCAATATGGTCGTATTTGCGAAATCAGGATGAGGAAAATCCTTTGCGGTGAAGCTTGAGATTCTCCGTTCACTTATGCTCGGAACCGATGTTATTGTCCTCGATCCAGAAAATGAATATAAAACATTGGTCGATACAGTTGGTGGAACGTATGTCAATATCAATCTGAACTCCAATGAGCGAATTAATCCATTTGACCTCCCGAGAGCTCTCAAAGATACTGAGACAAAGCCAGGAGATCTTCTCCGTGGTGCGGTTATCAATCTTCTCGGGCTTATGAATCTGATGCTCGGAAAATGTACGCCATCCGAGGCATCTATTCTCGAAAAAGCCATCATCACCACCTATTCCCTCAAAGGAATTACTATGTCGGATGATGATATAACTGGCAAAGAAGTTCCGATTATGAAGGAGCTTTATTTGGTACTCGAAACTATGGATGGAGCAAAAGGAATCTGTGAACGTCTTGAAAAATATGTTACGGGAATATTCTCCTGAGTATTTTCTGAAGCAACTAATATTAACTTGACCGAAGGACTCGTGGTGTTCTCTGTTCGTGATCTCGATGATATTCTCCGTCCGATTGCTATGTATATGTTGCTCGGATATGTATGGAATATTACACGAAGTTCTCTCCGGAAACGTGTGCTCGTGGTGGATGAGGCTTGGAATATTATGCAACATGAAGATAGTGCAAAATTCCTCTTTGGTCTCGTGAAACGAGCTCGTAAATATGGCCTCGGGATAACCACCATTACGCAAGATGTCGAAGATTTTATGGGAAGTCCGCAAGGAAAAGCGATCGTAACGAACTCCTCTATACAACTTCTTCTCAAGCAATCTCCTGCCTCCATTGATGTCCTTCAAAATGTATTTAAACTCACCGAACAGGAGAAATATATTCTTCTCAACTCTTCCGTCGGACAAGGACTTTTCTTTGCTGGAACGGAGCACGTGGGAATACAAGTTCTCGCGAGTTACTTCGAAGAACAGGTTATCACGACGAATCCAAATGCGGGGAAGTAATTTCCTATAAATCACTCTATTTACTAAAAATTTCCCTATGAAAACTTTTCCACTCACCTCCGAATATATCGAGATGAATAAACTTATGAAACTCTTACAACTCACCGAAACAGGAGGGCAGGCAAAAATTGCTATTTCTCAGGGACTCGTGACTGTTAATGGTGTAATAGAACTACAACTTCGAAAGAAGCTCCGTAAAGGAGATAAGGTTAATTTTGATGGAGTGGAAGTGGAGATAGTTTAATATCTTTTCGAAAATAAAAAAGCGTTCGTATTTATATGAACGCTTTTTGAGTAATATTCTTATTATTCCCTGAGTCTCTTTTCCATAACTTTTTTTCCAAGAACTCGCATTGTATAACAGAGATCCGGAGTTTTATTAGAAGCACAAAGGAGGAGGCGGAGCATCATGGCAATATCTCCAACCTTTCCGATATAGTTTCCTGTTTTCCACTCTTCACCCGTCCGAGCAAATTTGTGTGTATGTGCAAGATTTTTGAGCTGCTCAAACCATTCTTCTCGTTCCATAGTTGGATCATAAGATTTCAAATAATCTTCGACAAAAGCATGACGAACTTCGGGTGTTATGCACTCAGGAAGTGCGGGGACTGTATTTTTGAGAGTTTCAAAAGTCTCTTCATAGAAGAATTGAAGTTGTCCACGAAGGTTAGAGAACTTAGTGAATCGTCGTGGATCTTTCTCAGTATGACGTTCGATATCGAGTGCTTTGTACGTCATATCAGGATATGTTTCCATAAGGTGAGCAAGTTCTTTATCGTATTGTTGAGACCATTCTAAACCTTGTTTTTGAAGTTCTTCAGTGGAGAGTTTTGTGAGGAAATTATTTGTGATGGAATCCAGTTTCGTGATATCAAAAAGAGCTCAAGAGAGGGGAAGTTTCTCAGTTGTGAGCGGATAGCTATGGTAGTCTATTGTTGGATTTTCGATCCTCCAAGCCTCATATCTAGAATCCATTATACCGAGCATATAGTCGATAAGTGCCTCGATAGTATATCATTGCTCGAAAAAGTATTCTACATTTGCCTCAGGATCCTTGCGTTTAGAGAGCTTTCGTTTTCCTCCACCGTCTGTTTTCATAAGTGGGGAAATGTGAATGTATTTTGGAAGAGTGAATCCAAGAGCTTCGGTAAGTTGTACATGGAGAGGATAGGATGGGAGCCATTCATCTCCACGAGTGACATGGGTAGTTCGCATCAGGTGATCGTCTACGACATGTGCGAGATGATAGGTCGGAATACCGGTTTGTTTGAGGAGAACGGTATCCATGAAATTATCTTGCATTTCGATTTCTCCACGAATTTCATCTACAAGTTTTACTCGCTTACTCGGATTTCCATGACTACGGAGGCGAACGACATATTTCTTCCCTACTACAATCGCCCCTTGTATCTCCTCCAGAGTCGCTACTCGCCAAGGAGAATAAGAGCCATAGATTCCTGTCGGCTGTCCCGAAACCGTTTGTTCGGCACGAATAGTGGTGGTTTCTGCCTCATCTAAGAAACAAGGATACGCCATACCTCGAGCGATCATATCTCGTACATAAGACTGGTAAATAGGTCCACGTTTAGATTGTGTATATGGTCCGTATTTCCCGATATCAGAACCATCTGGACCGATAGCTCCTTCATCGATAGTGATTCCAAATTTCTGAATCCCATTCACGATAGTACTCGCAGCATTTTCAATCTCGCGTTTATCATCAGTATCTTCATTGCGGAGATAAAATACCCCACCATTCAGATGAGCCAGACGTTCCGAAAGAAGTGCAGTATAGACAGTTCCTATATGCAAAAACCCTGTCGGACTGGGACTAATACGAGTCACGGTTGATACAGTCCGTGTAGGATAAATATTTTCGAGTTCCTCCAATGTATTATAGGTAGGATTCGGGAAAAGTAGATTGGCAATGGCGAGATTCGAATTGGTCATAAAAAAATAGAAAAGGGAAATAATTATTGTATCTGCATGGTGTTACAATCTATAAACATTCATGGATTAGTTATGGCGAGATCAAATCAAACTTTGGTACGTCGTTGAAGCTCATCACAATCCCTTCTTGATCGAAGATCGAAGGATTTCATACGACCTCATTCATAAAGATACATATGATTACCTGTGCGAGAAAGCAGCATAGAGAATAGAGAGAAAATATAAATTGGCGATATCATATGAATTTGAGGATAAAAAGCAATACGAAGTATTTCTATTGACTTTTATAGAAAAACCATATTATCTTCACAACTTGTTTCAAAATAATTCGAGGGAGAAATAAAATGACTACAGAACTAAATTTTTGGACTGAAGGACCTATTGATTGGGGAAATCCCCCCGATGAACCTTCGGAGGTAGGATATGTTTCGAGGATGATAGTTATACATCCTCCAAATCCACATCTTCAGTGTGAAATAGAACGATTGAATCGGGTTATGGTCGATTCTGGGAGTGCTCAGGATTTTATATTCATCACAAGAGAGGAATTGGAAATGAGGAGAGGAAACATGGCAGTATTGGTAGGTATCGCACTTGGGGATGTTGGCAGAATAATAAATGAAACCATTCAGATGGGATTGCTTGTAAACTCTATCCTGTGTAAGATCAATCATCGGCCAGATTTTCCATATCAATCTCATCCAAATCATCGAATGAAGTCGGCGTCAATGAAACGCCCCTCACCGATGAAATTGACTCTTCCTCGTGGTATTCACCGGGATGGACGAGTAAAAACACAACATCTGACTCCTTTTCGTGCTCGAAAGACAAGCAGGAATGGAAGCAGAAAGTAACAAAACTCCCCGGAACTCGTATAGTTCGCGGGGAGTGTTTTTTGTCAATTTCTCTGATTTCTATGGCTTAATAGACAAAATTGTGTGGCTATTTTCTAGGCTTTTCCTCATAATAGAGCGGTTTATCCGCTCTATTTTAATTTTATGAATAAAAGATGTCCAAAATGCAATTCCAAAAGTATCAAAAAGGATGGGAAAAGACATGAAAAACAAAGCTATCGATATCATGAATGCAAACATGTATTTCAGAATACGAAAAGACTCCGTAATGAGAAGAATGCAGAACTCTTTTATCAATATTCCGTTCGTAAACAAACCCTCGCGGAACTATCGGATGATATTGGAGTATCGACCAGAACGATCCATCGACGTATTATTGCTTCATTTGATCAGAAAAGGAATGCTTCCGGGAGCATTCGACTCAATCCTAGTCTTCCCAAATACACTTCCTCCGTCCTCATCCTCAATGCAACCTTCTTTTGAAAAAAAGGTTCAGATACTCAATGGTGAATACTCGTAGCTCAAGATGGAATTACAGGAGATATTCTCGCATCAAAACATATCTTCCAAGAAACTCTGGAAGACTATCGAATCCTACTCCGTACAATGAAGCAGGAATGATATCCAAAGCCCTACTTTGCAGTGATTGACGGAAGAAACGGAGTAGAATGAGTCATTCGTGATTTCTACGATGTTCCCGTTCAAATTTATCAGTCTCACAAGATTGCTACGATTGATAGATATCTTCTCAAACATCCAAGGATAGAATCCTATCGAGAACTGAAAAGAATCGCCCACGATATGACAAGAACAGACAAGACAACCTTCATTTGGTGGCTCCAAGAATTTAAGAAACAGTATATTAAGGACTTCGAGATCAGAGAACTTGATACTAAGACCCTCAAATATCATTATGTTCATCCAAGACTTCTCCTTGCTTACAAATCACTCATGAGAGATATTGATAGATTATTTGTCTCTCTTAGTTTCTTTCAAACAATCAACCGAAACATTAATACAAGTAATCGAATCGAGTGTGAATTCTCTCATCTGAAACCGAAAGTAAAACTTCATAGATGACTTTCAAAAGAAAGAAGACTCAGTTTGGCACTGAGTCTTCTTTGGAGAGAGTAGTTTTGAATCTAAAAACCACCAAATTTTGTCTATTAAGCCAAGTAAAACTCCATCGATGACTCAGTAAAGAAAGAAGACTCAGTTTAGCACTGAGTCTTCTTTGAAAGGATTAACCAGCCACACAATTTTGTCTATTAAGCCAAAAAATACGGGAAATCTCCCGTATTTTTTCTTGGTATTTACATCCCCCATACGGTAACTCAGAGATATTCTCCGAGCTGTTTCGCATCTGCTTGAATCTTGTCTAGATTGCCATGATCCACGACATTCACCCTCTTTTTATCACTCAAGACGAGATTGATTTCATAACTCAGGAAACTCGAGTTTTTCGTGGAGACTCGCTCACTCACAATCTGAAGAGCATGGATAGAGTTGAGAGGTATCATACTTGTATTCGTCGGATCTATCATCCCATATGTCATCTGGGGTTTTCCTTTGTAGAAATAGCCACTTTGTTTATCGAAAGTGATAGGTTGAGAAATATATCGATACATAAAATATCAGATACCGATAAAGCTTGCTGGTATGATTAAAAAAATAATTACTCCGAAATCAATATTTGGAGAACCCAAAAGACTCAGAAGGATCATAAGACCAAAAAGAAGTCCTCAGATCATAAAAACCCCAGCGAATATTTTTGAGGAAGTGGAGGCTTGGAACTCTAAAATCCCCTGAGGAGTTATATTGATGTCATGCGTTCCGAAACTTGATCACCCACGCACAAGCGGAGTCCACTCAATCTCTCTCGCGAAAGGATCACTGATATTCGCAAGTATTCACTCGATTCGTTGTCTTTCTGCCTCTATTGCTTTGGCTTGAAATGTGTTGATGGCGTTAGTGATGGAATCGAGGAATCACATAGGAAGTGGTGTGAAGGGGTAAGGATTAGTTGCTGGGAATTAGGGAGGCTTCGGGGTTGAAGGGGGTGGAGAGGTGCATGAAAAGAGAATTAACAGATTACTTCATTTTTAATCGGACGAGCAATACATCTTTATCTACTTGAGTTTCTGGAAGCTTCGGCCATGTATCTAATCAGTCATCTTTGAATCTCGGAAGGAGATGAAAATGAAAGTGTTTTTTGGATTGCTGAGCATCCGTTCAGCTGGCATGTAATATATTCATACCTGTTGCATTGATTTTTTCTCTATATGTAATCGAGAGCTTTTTTGAAACCTGAGCAAGATTGGATAATATCTCTTCGGGTATATCATATAAATCTACATAGTGCTCTTTCGGAATCACTAAAGTATGTCCATAAACTTCCATGTCTTTTGGGAATAGTGCCACAACACTCTTATCTTCATATACTATCCAGCCTGAAGATTCTCACCTTCTAGTTTACAGAAACTACAATCGGTCATATCTTAATAAGTTATATAATATTTAATATTTTTCTAAAAAACTTTCCTTGATTTTTCCCTCTTTTTCCATATGATGCACGCGTTTTAG
>JBAZVV010000023.1:0-14089 GCA_041660685.1 Candidatus Altimarinota bacterium
CTTTTGCAACTGTCTCATCAGAGATATCTGTCGGAGCAAGAACCTGTGGTTGAGTGGCAACGATATGCATCGCGACCATCTTGAGATCTTCCTCGTTAGAACCAGCTTTTGCTATAACAAGGGCTGCATTTTTGAAATTCGTATGAACATAGCTTGCGAGAACCGGACCAGAAATCTTCGTAAGAGTTCGGATAACGATATTTTCCCCTACTTTAAGAGTATATTCTGAAGCCTTGAGTTCCTCTGCGATAGCAAGAGCTGCTTCATCAGAAGTTGCAGATTTCCGAATTTCAATAAATTTCGAAACCATTTCTTCAAAAGTTTCATTTCGTGAAACGAAGTCTGTCTCACATCCGATAACTGCAACATACGCATCTGATCACTCGATAACGATTTTTATTTTCCCTTCTCCGGTCTCATTTCCAGAACGTTTTGCTGCTTTTGCAAGACCTTTCTTTCGAAGAACATCGATTGCTGCTTCCATATCACCGTTTGTTTCAACGAGTGCATTTTTACAATCTGACATCCCTACTCCAGTTCTTTCACGGAGCTCTTTAATAAGTTGAGCTGTTACCATAATAATTTTTGGTTAATGATTTAAAATTTGCCCCCATGACAAGGGGAATTAAGAGGGTTAACCCTCCGCCCTACGGGCACCTCCCTTATCAGGGAGGGTTTTCTTATTTCTTAAATTTCTCGAAAAGTGCATCGATGAATCCATAAGAATACATTTCTCCATTGAATGCTTTCCATCCAGCATATCCAGCAAGACCGAGGTATGCAAGCGAAAGGATTCAGAATAAGCTAGAAATAGGAATAATATTAAGAATAAAATATATTCCAAATATCGTTCCACCTCGCTTTGTATGAAATGAGAGGAACTCAGATTGTTTCTGCATCAGAATTGGTGCAAAACATCCAAATGGTGCATAACATAAAGCAGCAAGTACCTGTTCTTCTTTTCCTGGTCCTTCTTTCTCCTCAGGAGAAATATTGAAATTATCCTGCATACAGAAAAATATAAGAATTTAAAGAATGTTTCTATTCTGTGAAATTATTCTGCAGAAGGAGTTTCAGTAACTGGAGATTTTGGAGCAAGTTTCTCTGTTCGTCCCATAACACCACCTTCTGTCTTTTTCGTGCGCTTGATAGCTGTCTTAAGGTAGTCAAGAACAAATTTAATAGACTTGATAGAATTTACATTACTTGGAACAAAATCAGTACAACGATCGATATCACCAGTAGAACCAAGAAGTGCGTATGTTGGGATACTAAGAGTTCGTGCCTCTTCGAGTGCAAGAGATTCATAATGTCCGTCCACTACAAGGAGAATATCAGGGGTTTTCTTAATATCCTTAATACCTTCATAAGCTTTTCGAAGTTTCTCAAGTTCTTTCAATTTAGATGCTTTTTCTTTTTTTGTAAGCATTTCAAGAGCTCCTGTTTCAAGATCTTTTTCAATCTGATTGTACGCAGCAATTCGTTTCTTGATAGTTGGGAAATTTGTCAAAAGTCCTGGAACCCACTTCGTATTGATATAGTAGTTTCCTGTCTCTTCTGCAATAGCTTTAACAGTATCACGAGCCTGAAGTTTTGTTCCAACAATAAGAACTACTTTCCCTTTGGAAGTTGCTTCTTCAAGAGCTTTTTTAACTTCAGTAATACGAGTCTCTGTCTTATAGAGGTCGAATACATGGATATTATTCTGAATTCCATAAATATAGTCTCGCATTTTAGCTGACCAAAATTGTCGTTTGTGTCCAATATGCACGGCATTGTCGAGCATATCTTTAATAAGAGCAGTATTTGCCATAGAATAAAAAGATGAAAAAATAGCGGTAGCGAACCTAAGAGTGTTATTGATAACCACTGTATCAATAGCGGTAGCGATCCTTAAAATAAATTTTCTTTCAAGCACTATATAAGGTTCTGTGTCGAGCCCAGGAAATAGTACCATTTTTAAAAGAAAATCGTGGTAATTTCATTTTCCGAAAAAACCCGCGTGCATTATATGGAAAAAATCCAAAAAGCAATTTTTATTTTCATAGAAAATACATAATTGGCGTTGCTATAAATGACGCCATAATACCAATAACAATAATAAGTGCTACGATCTTTACAGAAGTATTTTTTTTCATAGAATAAAGTGTTATAAAAGAGTAAATAATATATGAAAATGTATCAAACTTATTCAGCAGGAAATTCTGGAATAAATGGTATGTTATCGAGCAATACCTTTTTCCCTGCGAGATCTATGACGAGAGATTGTTGATTCGTATAAGATTTCTTAATAGTATCTATGTAATATCCGAGATCTTTTAGAAATATTGGAAGTTCTAAGAATGATATACGTACAGGGAATATCTGAATCGGAACACCATTGAATTCATATCATTTTATATCTCACTCCGCCTTTACTGTAAATGAAAGCCTCGAAAAGAGATGTCTCGTAATAACGTAATGGCCACTGAGTTCGATCGAGTAACTCTTTCCATTTCCCGTAAATGCCTTGTGTATCTTATTTAACTCTACAATTCTCACTCCATCCTGGATATATGCATAAATATCACTGAACCGAATAGGGAGAAAATCTGCAATATTTTTAAAATCTTTATCAAGCAGTTCCTGTTGGATAAAAAGTTGTATCTCTGGAGTTGTTACTGGTCGAGTATTAATAGGAGGAGTTGCCGGAATATCTGGTGTCACTAAAGGATTTCCTTTCAAAAAAGTGTTTTCAAAGAAATTCTTAAAATCATATTTATACTTCGTAGTCTGATCATCAGATGAGGAAAATAACTCTTTAAGTTGTTTCTCTTTCTGATCGAGAGATATAGTCATATCTGGAAAAGTATGTTTTTCTCAGAAAGTATCAATATAGGAGATATCTGCGATCATATGATTCTGATTCCAGAGTTTAAATGTAAAAATACTTCCCAATATCGTTACTTGAACTTCATAAAATCCATCCTTTTGAAAATTATTTGCTATCTGCAAAGTAGTTATATCAAGATTATTGAAATTTTTCAGATATGCTTGTGCAATTTCTTTACTCATTATATCTTCTTTTTCTATCAAAATACCTCTTGCCAATCTACTACTTTCACTCAAATGAAAATCATTCAAATATTTTGGATAATTATTAAACATTGATACAAATATATCAAATGACTCGAGCGTGGTAATAAGAAGGGAGTAACTATCAACAATCTGAGAATCTGATTGAGTTCCATCTTGCACAGAAAAAATATTTTTTTTCTTCATTATATCTTTTTTAACCATCTCAATACCTGCTATAAAAGTGGTCACAAAATTTGGATCTAAAGTAATATTCTCTCCATCAATATAATCTTCTTTTAAGAGTAATCCATTTGCTGTATTATCAATAAATGTTGCCATAAATGCACTGTGCATCTTCGTAAAAATCCGGGTATAATTATAAAAAATAGCCGAGGTAGTGGAACTTAATTTATTTTTATCTGATTTATTGGTTGTATAATAATCATTAGTTATCTGAAATAAATGGGCTATCACTCACATTGTATCAGCATTGAGTATCACTGGGCCAGTAGAGAGATATTGTGTTACAAAAAATGAAAATGGAAGAAAATCATCTTTCACAAGAAATTTGTTATCCAATATTTTTTGGAGAATATTTTCAAAGTAGGTATTGAGTTTCTGTGAATCAAGAGCTAAAAAGTAATAAGCAGAAAAAAGACTGGAAAGATTAGCATAATACTCTCTCTGTGGTAGTTTTGGATTATTAGTTATGATTTTCTCAGTTTCTCATAAAAATGGGGATTCTATTCATCCGTAAACAAAGAGGCCATCTTTATCTACAAAATGGGAATATATAGTAATGTAATAATACTGTTTCAATATAGATATACCATCGGCATACACTTTTGGTCCAAGTTCTTTCATATCAGAAAGAGTATTTATCATCATGCTATTTCGTGGTATTTTCTGCTTACTATTTAGTGCCTGTAATATGTTCTCAACAAGTGTATTTTTGAGAAGAATTTCTTTTTTTGATCCATTAACGAGGAGATTGCTCGATGTATCAAAAAAAGAAGAACTTGTAATGTTAGTATCATCAGTCTGATATGAAAGAGAAGAATACAATGCAACAAGGGCATTCATTCGATGAGTAATATCCTTTTCTACTTCACTCAGAAATGTCTGATCTTTTTCTGAATATTCTCCAGTAAATAAGATTTTACTATCTTCCGTTGTCTTCATATCTATATAACGGATAGAATCGACGATGGATATCCGCAGAATATCCGCATCTTTTAACCCAAGTGTATTTTTTATATCATGTTTAAATAATAATGATGGAAAGAGGGTGAATTGAGTAATATGTGATCGATTTGAACCACTCACTAACTCTGTCTCCAAAAAGGCATCAAATGAGAATATTTTCGTCTGAATCTCATTCGTATCTACCAAGAAAACTCCTCTTCCCTTTGGGCGAAGAGTAATATCACCAACTCGAAATTCATATTGTTCTAATCCTGTTTGTATATTACATATAAACAATCCTGATCCAAAAGTGATAATATCTGCTCATGTTCTTTTCGCATGAACCATAGGATTCTTATCTCCTGATGTGTAATAAATACCATCAATAGGCGAAAGTTGCTGAAGGTGAAATATACTTTCCCCTTTATCCAGATTTTGAGGTTCTATTTTTACGAAAGTTTTTTTATCTGTGGAATATTGATACGATTTTTCTCATTCACTAAAATCAATATTTACGATGGTTGTCTTTTCATTGGAATTTTCTCTCGAAAAAGAAAGAAGAATAAGAATCCCTACTCCGAGGAAAATAGTGAGAACGAAAATAATTTTTTTCATAAAAAGAATGATAAGTAATATCCTACTATCTCGTAATAATTTCAAAGGGAAGAGATTGTTTCGTTTTCTGATTTTTTGTATCTATTACTTCTATCTCAAGAGTGTGCATTCCAACAGGAATGTCTTTATCAGCATTGATTGCAATAGTCTGTTCTGTATCAACAGGGAGAATTTTGGTAAGATTCCCGTCTATGTACAGATTCGCACTTTGTATCAGATTGATTCCAGAAGAGAGAGTAAATCGGAGATTAAAATATTGATCTCCATAGATTCTCGTTACAGCACTTTCTTTCAGTGGACTGATAATAGTAATAGTTGTCGCGGGGCTTTTATCTTCGAAAATAACTTTCGTCGTGTGAGTTTCTGAATACCCATATTTGTCAATTGCTCGGAAAGAAAGTGTGTGTTCTCCTCGAAAATCTTCTCCGAAAGTTATAGCTGGTACTTTATATACCCCTGATGTATCGGTTGTAAGAATAGGGAATTTCTGAAAAATAATCCCATCTTTTATAAATTCTAAACTTGTTATAGAATTATCGGAACTATAGGTTATCTCAAATGGATATTTTGCGAGAGGATAACTTCCACTATCCTTAAAAGAAGCTGAAATAGTAATATGAGAAAGTCCAGCGTTTGGACGTACACAAACCTCATCACTCAGAGATCCAAGTATATTTTCTGTACCTTGAAAATATTTTTTTCCTTCTTCGCTCGTGACCCATTCTGCAATTGATGGAAGCCAATCTTTTTGATATCCATCAATAATGGGATTTATATTAGCAATATATCATTTTTTAATAGCCCCTGGTGGTGTATTTTCTGTCACTTTTCCATTACAAAGATCATCTACCTCTACAGTCTGAAATGATCCCTCATATTCTGTTGGTTTCACAGCAAAAATAGATGTCACCTTAAGGGAATCAGGGGTCGCTTCGGTCGGGAGTTTTCAAGAAATCTGACTAATGGTTGCAGAAAATACATTCGCTGGTTTTTGAAATATTTCTACAGGAAGATTTTTATGAGCTGCTTCCATGAAATCATGCCAAATAGGTGCAGCACAATTCAGTCCATCACACGTTCCTTTTGTCTCAGAACCATCGACATTTCCTGCCCAAACAACGGTCGTAATCTGAGGAGTATACCCAGCAGTCCAAAGATCTCGTGGGAGAATTTGTTTCTTCCCATTTTTTGTCACATCTTTATTGGAAGTTCCCGTTTTTGCCGCAACGGGACGATCTTTCAGTGTGAGTACATTATTCCAGAAATCCCCCGGACGACTTGATGCATCAGAAAGAATCGTACTGATAACATAAGTAGCCGCATCAGAAATAACACTGGTTCCTGAATTTCCTATATACTGTTCGATGAGATTTCCTTTTTTATCAGTGATTTTCAAGATAGGATTAATCTCTTTCTTATATCCACTATTGGCAAATACGCTATATGCTTGGAGAAGTTCTAGAGGTTTCAGTTCTCCTGTTCCGATGGCAAGAGGTGCTCCATATTCCCCTTTTGTATTGAGAGAAGTTATTCCAAGATTTTCTGCAAATTCAATAACACTTGCTTCTCCTCCTGCAAGATAAAACATCTTAATTGCTGGGATATTTCGAGAATAATCGAGTGCCTTTTTTACACTCATTTTTCCGAGAAATTTCTCATCATAATTGTTTGGTTCCCATTCTCCAAACTTCGTCCTCAGATCAAAGATAGGAGTATCTGGACTAATAGGGTTTTTGGAAATAGCCAGTGTATAAACTATGGGCTTAAATGATGATCCTGGCTGACGCCTGGACGTGATAATATTTACATTTCCATCTTCCTCGCTATTAAAATAATCTGCGCCTCCCACCATCGCAAGAATCTGTCCTGTTTTATTATCCATACTCACCAGTGCAGCCGATTTCGCTCCATATTTTGTTGTATTAATCTTCACTTGTTTTTTCACTAATTCTTCGGCTATATCTTGAAGAGCAGGATCGATAGTTGTGTATATCTTCAGTCCCCCTTGTGCCTCAAAATCCTTTCCATATTTATTTTCTAAGTAATCCTTGATATAAAAAACAAAATGTGGATATTTTATATTCTCCTTGTAGGCATGAAATTGAAAATCAAGACCGTCCATAAAAGCAGTCTTATATTCTGTTGGTTGGATTTTCTGATCTTCAAACACACGACCGAGAACGAAATCTTTTCGTCCAGTATTGTACTCAAGAATCATCGTTTTTTTCTCTCCGCTGAGTGTTCCTGTAGAAACATTTGCTGTTATAGGAATTTTCTCATCTTCTGTTCCGGTAGGTGAGATCTCTGCGACTTGTCCTTCGATTTGTATACTATTAAAAAAAGTCAGCAATTCGCTGTAATTAAGAGTGGTGCAACTATCATTATTTATAGAATATTTCTGTTTCAAATATTCTTGTTTTACATGACAAATACTCAGTTTATCCGAGGTCAACGGTTTAAATTCGAGAACAGAAACAAATTCTTTAAATTTCATTATCAGATCTTTGTACTGTGTATTTTTCCCATTATTCTCGAGATTGATAATATCTTTTGGGTTACTTTTCTCGTGTACGGAAAAATACCCCATAAGACGATCCTTATGAGAATAGGGAGAATAATATGAAGATCCTTTTGGGAGAGAAGCAAGAATCGAACTTTCAAGAATCCCTACATCTTTGGAAGATTTGCCAAAATAGGTTTTTGCTGCTTCCTCTATTCCGTATGCATTATTTCCAAAACTGATTTTATTAAGGTACAGTTCTAGAATTTTTTCTTTGGAATATTTATTATTGAGTTCATAGGAAAGATAAATTTCTTTTACCTTTCGATCAGTACTTCGCTCGGAAGTGAAAAATATATTCTTGATAAGTTGCTGACTAATGGTCGAAGTCCCCTGAATCTTATCTGTTTTTCCACTAACATAGTTGAATCCTGCTCGCAAAAGTCACTTAAAATCGATTCCTGGATTCTCAAAAAAAGTCTTATCCTCCGTACTGATAATCGCATCTCGCATATGACTCGATATCTGTCCATACGGAACATAGGTTCTCTTCTCTTCATTATAAAGATTGTAAAGTTCTCCGCCGTTTCTGTCATAAATCACACTACTTTCTGGAAGTACATCTGTCTCGATCCCAGAAATTGCTGGTACATCATAGAGGAAATATACAGTAAAGACTACTGCAAAAAACAACCCCAGAAAAAATACAAGAAATGCCGTATAAAGTAAAACATATTTCCCATTTGATTTTTTATTGTCTTTTCTTTCAAAGTAAGCTCTTTTGAGTGCTCAAACTTTTATCCTTTCTTTTTTAAATTCTGTCATAGGTGTTTTTACAGGATATATAATCCCATGCAGGATATCCACAAATGTTTTTTTTTCAAGTAGTTTTATTCTGCTACGACTGTTTTATAATCTTTTCCCAATACGACTTCGATTTTAGGACTTGGAATTTTGGAATATTTATTACTAGGAACCATTTGTTGTGGAGCAAAGATAAAAAGTGAAAGTGCCTCAAGAGTCTTGGAAGTTGGAGCGATTCCTATTTTACTTTCCATATCCCAAGTGGAAAAAACTTGTGTTTTATCGTATATATCCTTCGTACTTCCAATACTATCTTTATCAGGAATATTGAACCCAAATTTCTTAAGATAGAGCGCAACAGTATTTGCTATTCCTGGAGTTTTGGTAGAATTAATAATACTTATCTCACTATTTTCCAGAAACATCTCTGGATAATTAAATACAATATTGGAAAACTTAGAAGTATCTACATAGGAATCCAGATGTGTTGGCGTAGCTCCGTCCGGAAGCAATACCGATGCTCCACCAAATAACTCACGCAATGGCGTATAAAGGAAGCCTCCGCGTTGACAATACGCGAGTCCCTGAAAACACGAATCATTCAAATTAAAAGCAAGGATATTATCTGTAGGGATATCTTTCCCGAAAAGTGCAAGTGACGCGAGTTGTCCCATAGAGAGATCGGTTTTTATATGAGAAACAATCGCATAATAGAGGGATTTTATCTTGGTTGGACTCGTGAGAACATCGAGCGAAAAGAGCTTATCTTTCACTGCTTTTATAACCAATTGTTGTCTACGAGATCGATCAAAATCACTGGTGGAATGACGACTTCGTGCATATTTCAGTGCTGTTGCTCCATCAAGTATTTGTCGTCCTTTCTTGATACTAAAAGTTATATATCCCCAGTTATTGTCTGGGTATTCTGTATCGATCAAATCTTCTTCTATATTCACTTCTACTCCTCCAAGAAGGTCTATAAATTTCGTAAATCCATCGAAATCTATATTCAAATAATGATCCATTTTTTCTCCAGTAATTTCTCGAAGTTTATCTCCCAAATCCGTCATGGCTTGCGTCTGAGATTCTTTTGCGCGAAGTCCGCGCATATAAATTTCATTGATTTTACCACGTCCTCCAAGAGGGTATTCTACATAGAGATCACGAGGAATAGAAAGAAGCGAGATAGTTTTGCTTTCTGGATGAAGTGAAACGAAGAGAATAGTATCGGTCAAATCAGCTCCATCATGATCACCGCCACCAATTCCTGTTACGAGGAGATTAATCTTATTTTGATCTGTTCCAGAAATAGTCTGAAACAGATCCACCTTTCCTGGAAATGGTAAAGAGAAATTAAAATGAAGGGAAGGAAGTTGTGAGAATGTAATAAACGAAGCAATTACAACTCCAGATATCCCAAGAAAACCAAGGAGTATTGCAGAAATAAAATTACGTTTCTTCATCGCGAAATATCGATTTTTGAAAGATACAAAATTGGAAATACTGTTTATTCAATTGACAGGAGGAAGTTTTGTTTTTTTAAAAGACACAGATATTGAAATTATGAATTATAGATATTTCAAAGAATTTTATCGAGCGAAGTATATGTTTTTTCCAAAAAAATCAAACAAGATTTTCGAACAGAAAAACAAAAAATAGATGTTCTTATGAAAAACATCTATTTGCATTTTTTATTATATACATCTATCTCATGGTCCTAATGAATGGCATGAGAATAATTGTGAGGACCAGAAAGAATACTATTGGCATTTTTAATAATCTCATCATAAGCAGTTTTTGGAAGAACTGCTGGGATATTATATGAACCATTTCTATATGCCAAAAGTTTATCAAAGCGCACAAATCGAAAAATAGTACTCGTCTCTCCCCTGTCATATGGTGATGGGATTTCCTCTTTTTTATATATTCATTCAAGAGAATAGCTACTTCCCATATAAGATATCTTCAGAGTAAATGTATTTTCCTTTATCTCACTTTTTTCAAGGTGAAAAGTGAATTTTCACGAGGTAATAGCATGTACCTGGTCAGCAATTTCTGTTCTTTTAAATGGAGGAATAACACGAGAAAATTGAAGTGATAATTGATTACTTCATGAATCAAATCACTCTTGTTGTAAAGAAAGTGACATATAATGGAAGAGAAGATATAAAAGTCTTGAACATAATTTAAGATACTTTTATATAAAAGTCAATACTATTATTTGAAATAGGATAAACGGATTTTTTTTACTTGAAAAGACTAATTTATTTGCTTCTTTACCTCTTTTCTGCTATAATTCCTCCGTTCTATTCGATATTTTCTTTTCTATGCTTCTCCTTTCCACATCTTCTCTTCGAGGATACGGTCTTCATAAAATATTTTCTCTTGCACACGATGCAAAGTACGATGGAATCTGTCTCGATCTCAATCCTCTCGATTTTGATACGGAAAACGCAGAATATATTACTGCTCTCTCTCAAGAATTTAATATTCCTGTTATAGGAATCACGGCTTATGAACGTCGCATAACACCAAAAATCATAGATCATATTTTAGAGACGGCAAAAATTCTCGGAAGTAAAATAGTCAATTTTTATCCACCACATCGACTCGACAAAGATGGTGAATGGTTTTCTGAATATCTCCCAAAAGTGCAACAACACAATAAAAATTTAGATATTAGCATTATCAATGTAGAACCAAAAACTTTTCTTTTTTTAATCCCCGAATATAAAGATGCCACTCTTCCGATTATCAAAAAAATCACAGGAAAAACTTCTCTACATATTTCCAATGTAGATCCAGAAAGTGGAACTGATCTTATTAAAACTTTCTCATTACTCGGAAATAGTATCCATAATATCTATCTATCAGACAAAACAGGAAACAAGGAGGAACTCCTTCCGGGAAAAGGAGATATGCCACTCGAAAGTCTTCTCATTAAACTAGGAAATGGAGGCTACAAAGGCGATTTTACTCTTAAGGTATCACCAAAAGAATTAGAAGCATGAAACGATGCGAATGTACTCAAAAGACTTGAGGAAGCAAAAGGATACTTTCTGAAACATTTTATAGAAAAATAGAAGACCATTTATAAAAAACTCTGAAATGTATTTTCAGAGTTTTTTATTTCTTGATTTTCTTACTAATAATGTCTTGAATATTGAGAGTATCTTTCAGAAAAGATATATTTTTCTGGGAGAGAATAGAAAGAACGAGTTTATCATCGTATTCCAATCGATTAATGAAATCATCTTCAGACATCACCGCATATTTTACTTTTCTTCGAAAGAAATTCTTTTCGAGAAAGTTATTAAACTCAATTTTATCTAATTCCCCGATTATGAATATATCAACAATATTATTGGACTTCACATTCGTGATGGTTTTGATACTATCTGCGATTGTTATAAGACTCAGATTTCTTTTTCCTTTGAAGAATATTCGAAGTGGCTCAACGGGATCATAGGTCTTTATAAAAATCTCAGACAGCTCATTGTAAATGGGACAACTACGATTAATATTATAAAACTTTTTCTTATTTTCCTCCCGAGATCGAAGGATACCAAGAGCCTCAAGATTCATAAGTTCACGTCTCACACTATTTATCTGTTCATCAATATCTCGACAGAGTTCGCGTATGAAAATACCAGTCATATCACTCGATACAGAATGTTCTATGAAAAATTTTTCTAAAATCTTTGCACGACAATTGGACCCGAAAAGCTTAGAGAGAATCATATAAAGATATGTAAAATAGTATGGCGATTTTTATGACTAATGACATCCTCCTGCCGTACTACAGCTTCCACATCCACCCGTTCCACAAGAATCTCCTCCTGATTCTTCTCCACCAACAATAGATATCAAAAGTGATTTAATCTCTGCTTTTTCTGGGATAATACCCTGAAAAATAACATCACGAAATTCGATACTTTCTTCTTCTATGCAAAGAGCAGGGTTTTCAGTAATACCAAGTTCCATTTTATAAGCTTCATCATCCAGTTCGGAAATATTTACTACATCTCAGAGTCCAATTTCTGCAAGAACTTCCGATGTACGATTAAAAAGATCACTTCGTAATGGATTAGATCCAACGATAACTATTTTCATAAACAAAAAAGATTAGAAATTATTTTCAAGAAGTATACAGAAAATCTCTTAAAAATGAAGAAAATTATTAAATATCTTTAAAAGATTTGTAATTTTTGCAAAATAAAAGGAGAGCAAAGCTCTCCTTTTATGATACTGATGATTGAAGAGTAAGGGATTATTCAGATTTTGATTCTTTCTCTGCTTTCTTCTCATCTTGAACACTTGGAACTTCAGCAGCAGTAACCTCAGCAGTAACTTCTTCTTCTGAAACACCTTTTGGAAGATGAATAGAAACGATAGCACCATCAAGATCGGAAAGGATATCAAATTTTTTCATATCAATAGCGAGATCCTTAACGTGAATAATTTCACCAAGGTGTACAATCTTGGAAAGATCTGCCTCAAATGCATCAACAAGATCTTTTGGAAGACATTTTACTTCAACAATATGCATATTTTGTTCTACAAGACCACCCTGAATTTGAGCAGGAGAAGTACCAACGAGATGAACAGGAATTTGTACATGGATCTTCTCTGTTGCAGAAACAGCAAAAAAATCTACATGGAGGAAATCTCCGCTTACTGGTGCTCGTTGAGTTTCATGAATAAGAACATCTTGTTTCTTTCCATCAAGAGTAAGCTCAACAATATGAGTTTTTCCAGATTTTCTAAAAACCTTTAAAAGATCTGAAGCACCAACGGTTACAGCCTGAGCAGGAACTCCATGTCCATAAACAATAGCAGGAACTTTTTTCTCTCCTCGGATTGTTGAGAGTTTTGTTTCAGTATCTCGCGCAGTGGCGATAAGTGTAAGTTTTTCCATACAAAAAGACGGGTAATATCTATAAAATCTGGGGGATTATATAAAAAAGAAAGATAAAATCAAATTGTTTTGTAAATATTCCTAAAATACTTCTTATTTTTCTCTTACTCTCCTTGAAATTCTCTCAAAAATTCCTATACTCTGTAGAAAATACTATTCTCGTAATTTTCTTAATATACTATTATTATATGCGAATGAGAAATCAAAGTGAATGAAAATGATTTACATACAGTTCTGCTTTTACTCTCATAGAGCTTCTGATGGTTATTTCTATTATTGCTATCATCTGAATCGCCTCTATCTCGTGATTTTCTCGTATGAGTAATGTACAAGATACCGAAACAATTATCGCTACAATTAATGATACTATTGATGGTTTTAATGGAATTGTTGCCAAACACGAGGCAACTTCCTATGAAATAATTTTCGAAAGTGGTTCTCTTGGTTTTATGACGAATATCGATTGGTACAAAAAAACATATCCTCTCCAATATTCTTTTGATTTTCATACCACTACAGGAACTATTCTCAATAATACAAATACAGGAACTTGGGAGCTTAATTTTTCTACTCACGATACTGTTTCACAGGTTCTCACTGTACCTGCAAATAGTGGGATACGGTATTTTAGTTTTCCGCAAAATATACAATCGCGATGGTACAAAATTACCAGTCAAGTCGAATGATCTCCATTAAATTCCTATATTATTCAATATTATAATTTACATAATGTTGTAAATATTCCAGAAAATGAGATTCAACTCGTGAGAATAATGGGATGAAATAACACCCCTTATACTTCTCTTAAGATTCGTAATGTTCTCGGAAAGAAAATTCTCGAAGGATCAGGAAGCACCATAGATATACTTTCTCAAGCAACTCTTTTCTTCGAGAAAAATGGGAAAGAAATGCAAATGACGATTGTTCCATAGATATTCAATAGTAAATTTAACACGGTATTCATTTCTTCATTCAATGATAATTGAATATCTAAAATTCAATTTTATATA
>JBAZVV010000024.1:0-13857 GCA_041660685.1 Candidatus Altimarinota bacterium
TGCTCTCGAAGGCAGTCCTCTGGAGGGACAAGAATTCTACTTTCCCCAAAAACTAAAAACTACTCCCTAGAAACTAACCACTTAATTATGACTCAAATCCGTAATTTCTGTATCATCGCCCATATCGACCATGGGAAATCGACGCTTGCTGACCGTATGCTCGAGATTACTGGGACGATGGAGAAGCGTAATATGCACGCACAAACTCTGGATACTATGGATATCGAACAGGAACGCGGTATTACTATCAAACTCACGCCCGTTCGTATGATGTGGAAAGGAGTGGAACTGAATCTCATCGATACTCCTGGGCATGTGGACTTCCAATATGAAGTTTCTCGTTCACTTGCTTCTGTTGAGGGAGCGATTCTCGTCGTGGATGCGACTCAGGGGATCGAAGCTCAGACTCTTTCCAACGTGTATCTGGCTCTGGAAAATGATCTGACGATAATTCCGGTTCTGAATAAAATCGACCTCCCGTCTGCGGATGTGGAGCGAGTGAGCGCGGAAGTTATTTCCCTTCTCGGATGTAAACGATCGGATATCATCCCGGTTTCTGCCAAGACGGGGGAAAATGTGGAACTCGTACTCGATGCGGTTCTCGAATATGTACCACAACCACAAAAACTGGATATAGATGCGAATCTCGTAAAACATGATGATCCTACGGCAACTTCAGATGTTACCAAGGCTCTTATTTTCGATAGTCAGTATGACACTTACAAAGGAGTTGTGGTTTATACGAAGCTCTTTTCTGGACAGATCAAGAAAGGGGATAAACTCGAGTTTCTCAATACGGGAGCAAAGATAGAAGCTCTCGAAGTCGGGTGTTTTTCTCCAAAATATAATCCTGTCGGAGTTATCAATGAAGGGGAAATCGGGTATGTGGTAACGGGACTCAAATCCTTGACCGATGCACGTGTCGGAGATACACTTTTCGGGAAAATATCTGAACAACGATTAACTGCACAACAATTATCCTCCAAAAAGGCTGAAACTTCCTTGGATGAGTCCAAGACTCCCATCAAGGGATTTAAGAGAATCACTCCGTACATCTTCGCGGGAATCTACCCAGTCGATACGGATGAATATCCAAAACTCAAAGATTCGATCGAGAAACTCACTCTCAATGATAGTTCTCTCGTAACAGAAAATGAAGTTTCACCCGCACTCGGACATGGTTTCCGATGTGGATTCCTCGGACTCCTCCACCTCGACATCGTCAAGGAACGACTCTGGCGAGATTTTCAGATGGATGTGATTATGACGAGTCCACAGGTAACCTACCGACTCTTATTACCAGGGAACAAAGCTCAGGAATATGGGCGAATGCACCCAGAAGTGGTGGAATATCAGGGACAAACCTGTACCTATATTTCTGTCAGTAATCCTGAGGATCTGCCGAGAGCTGGAACCTACAAGTTTATGGAAGAACCGATTGCCAAAGTAGAGATGATCACTCCATCGGAGTTCATCGGAAACTGTATGCAACTTGCTCAGGAACGACGCGGAGTTTTTGTCGGACAACATTTCCTCGATGCTGCTCGAGTGATCCTCTCGTATGAAATCCCGATGTCTGAACTCATCGGAGATTTCTATGACGATCTCAAATCGCTCTCTTCTGGATATGCGAGTCTCTCGTATGAATTCCTCCGTTATCAGGAAGATGATCTCCAACGCCTCGATATCCTCGTGGCAGGGGAGCGAGTCGATGCATTTTCTATGATCGTCCACTCAGCTCGTGCCCGTTATCTCGGAGGTCGAATATGTGCGAAGCTCAAGGAACATATTCCCAAGGCACAATTTGCCATCTCTATCCAAGCTGCTCTTGGAGCCAATATCATCGCTCGTGAGGATATATCTGCGATGCGTAAGGATGTAACTGCCAAACTCTATGGTGGAGACATCACTCGAAAACGAAAGCTTCTCGAGAAACAGAAAGAGGGAAAGAAAAAGATGAAACAGTTTGGAAAAGTAAGTATCCCGAGTGAAACATTTGTAAATATATTGAAGAAATAGAATAATAGCTCCGTACGGAGCTATTATTCTACAGAAAGGGTGATGTTATTTTTTAAAAAAAATTTTTGCAAATACATTCCGTTAGTGGATTTTTACAATCCGGACATATTCATTTGTCGATGAGATGGAGAAACAATCGTTTTCTTAAATCAACCGGTCTGTTTTTTCTGTTTGATTCTCTGATTCGAAGGTTTTGTAGATTAAAAACTTTCAAAGCCCTCACGGAAACACCTTCCTTTACATTTTCAGATTGAACTCATCGCATCTCAAAGAGATATCTCGAAACCACATCTGCATAAACAAGGCGAAGTTTCCTGTATCCATTGATCTCAAATTCATTTGTATTGAGTTCTGTAGATCATGAAGAAATAGATTCTCTAGAAGTTTTTCTTTGTTCTTGATGTTGTCCAATAAACATCTCGGAGAGAGTGACTTGTTTTGATTCAGAAATAAGATTATAAAGAAGATTTGATTTTCTGCGACTAAGTGAGGCAATATGAGACATATTTGCAAGTTCTGATTTTAAATCTGATAATCCTCCTGTTTCGTTTGTAGAAATTCCTGTTACATCGCCATGAAAATTGCAAATTCCCGCGAGGCAGATAACATCGGACATATTGTCTTGAGCAAAATTATTCTCTTCTTCTATGGAATCCAAGATACGTATTTTTTCAATAAGCTCAGAAAATATCATTCTCGCAAGCTTCTTAATATTTTGTTTATTTAGTCCAGTACTGAGAATGATGTTGTATTCTTGTGCATCTATCGAAAGATGTTTATCGAACCGACTGGAATCTATTTGAAAGGTATTCATAAAAAACTTGGTTACTTTAAAATAAAATATATTACTAAATCTCTGATTCCTTACAATTACACACTCTGAATGGATTATTACAGCTGATACAAACTCCAGCGAGAAGTGCATCAAATTTTCATTTATCTACGAGAGCAAGAACAGGATTTGTTGATCATCCTACCATTACTATTGTTGTATTATTGAAAGTGTTTTTCATGGTATAAAAGTTAAGAATCCCTTTTTAGAGAAATATAGAAATAAAGTTATTATATTTTTTGTTCTTCCTTTGTATCATGTATAGCGATTTGAGCTATTATTTCTAATATTCTCTGGAAGAGGGGATTATTCTGAGATTGATAAAGCATTTCTGAGAAATCTGCAAGAAAACATTGTTTATCCTCGATTATAATCGATTCTCGAAATGAGTTGCCCGTGATATGTATATTAAATATATCTTGGAATTCTTGGGGGAGTTGATATCTGATTCAAATTAAGTCCGACATGGCATCTATAAAAGATATCCTTAAATTATCTTTTGTTGTATCGATCTTCTCAATCCATATGTTTGAGTTTAGAATATGGTCCATAGATTTCTCAAATTTTTCTCCAATAGTTTCCGTCAAAGTATCTATATGAGATAATAAACTAGGACTCATAGTCTCATTAGGGATACTGGGGGCGATTTCTCATCAGATCATATGATATTTTATATTTAATATATAATAAGTTTGTAGTATAGTACTTTATTACTCTTGTCAAGACATTTTATGAAAATAGTGTTTGATTATATTTTTGAGTCTCGAAAATACCGCCTATTTGTGAAAAGTAGGCGGTATTTTCATTGTTCTATAGAAAGAGGGTTCTAGTGTATTGTCTGTCATATGGACTCTTCCTCGAGTGCTTTTGCTTCGGTGATTTGATTTCTGATTTCTGGCATTTTCGCTTCCCTTTTCGTGGTGATGTACTGATCAAATGTTATAGCAGGATGTTCTCGGAGATAGTAAATAATCGCTCTACAATCGAGAGATCTTTCTTTTTCTAATAAAGCTATTTCTTCGTACTTAAATACATTATTGTCTAGTCCCCAAGTAAGGTACTTGAGATCAATAGTACCCTGTATTTTCTCTGATAGCGTTTTGAAATATGTTACTCGTGCATCTGATTCAGATATGCCATTCTCTTTGATTGACTGGTTGTAAACTTCTAGTGCTGCAGTTTGAATTGCCTCTTTCTCTCTCGTAGACTCTACAGAACCTTTTATCTCCTGACTATATGCAATTCTCGCTTTTTCTTCAGCTGCTTTATAGAAGAATTCCCTTACCACGTTTACGGCACTCATATATATTGAGTGATTTTTACATCCTTTCGCTTCCATCCAGAAGAGACATTCTAGAGCCTTTTCCGCTGTTGCTTCATAAGATCGAGTCTCTGCTGTTGTCTTCATGACCTCCTGGAGAAGTTTTTGAATAACTTCATCATCTCCGCTTTCTCTTTCTATCATCGTGAAAACTTGTTCCAAGGCTTGGTGATGAGCAGGGAGATTTTCTCCGTATTGTGCTAGTCGAGAAATATTCTGCTCTGTGCGAGGATTCTGTCTTTGATCTGCTCAGAGAATATCACTCATTCACCCCTGAACCACTTCCTGAGTTTCTCTAGGAATCGCATATTCAGGATGATGTTCATGAATATGTAATCCTAGATCTTCCCATCCTGCCCCATTATCTGATCCGTTCATATATTTGAAAATTTAAGAAATAAGAAATAAAAATATGCCAGTAAAATAATTCTACTGACACATCATTGGTATATTTTAAATATCATCCAACATCTTGAGGATGTTTTCGGTGTTCTGGTCATCTTTATCATCTGCTTCTGCTTTCTTGATCTTATCTCGACTTTCTTTTGTCTGGAATTCTTGCCATTCGATGAGATGACGCTCGTTGAGAGTTTTGATTTCTTCTTGGTATTTCACCTCGAGTTCTTCGAGTTTCTTGCGTTCTGTCTCGAGGATATCGAAGAGTCGGTCTACTTGCTCATCAGTCATAGAAGGAAGTATGTCGAACCAGTATTGTTTCTCGGTATTATCCATAGATTCGGTCGCGAGAACGAGCTTTATGAGTTCCCCATACTGAGACTGGATCTCGTCTAATATGGTGAAAACATATCCATCCTTTGTTATCTGTGCCATAGTCTCATTATTTATGAAGTTAAAATAATTTCTTGTTTATTATATAAGCTTTTAAAATTTATCAAATTTTTCTTTTAGAATAAGCTTTTTTAAAGCATATTTTGTATTATGCCGTTTTTGGTGTATCCACTTTTTCTGCTTCGTGGAGGTTTTTAAAAACATTCTCTATCTCGAGTAAGAAAGCTCGAAAGTTTCCTATATCTGAATGGAGATTTATAGCAATCAAGAGAACCGACAATCCAAGAATTATCCCTCCTATATGCCACAGTGCGAGATTCCATGTAAAGAAAAGACTGACCAGAAAGAAATAGACCGTTATGATTGATACATAGATGAGAAAATACACGAAGAGAAATCCGACAAAGAGTCCACGACCGGGGAGTATGTTGTGAGAGAGGATGAAATCTATGGAGGTAAATATGTAACGAGTCGCGAGTTTGTAGATGACATAATTGTAGACTGCAAAAATGGTATGGAAAATCATTTTGAAAATCGTACCAATGACCGCAAAAGTTTTTACCATAAAAGAATTTACAAAAAGATTGGTGAATCCAGTACGAAGGGACTGAAATATGACTGCCAGAAGTGCGATGATGAGGATATTTTGAAAATCAAATCATTGGATTTTGTCGGTGAGTGATCCGAGCATAAGTGATCCGAGTGCTATTTTGCTAATCATATCATTGTTACTCACTCCAGTATTCTGAACTGCGGCAGTTATGTCGGCTTGGAGGTGGGAATTGACGGGTCCGTATTTCCACGAAACGATACTGAGAACTACAGCAGACAAGAATATACTCGTCATAAAAATAACTCTTGGAGAGGGGAGATGGTATTTCTTTCGTAGGTTTTTAAAAGTCTGACTCCAGATAATAGAAACTGGACGGAGGTTTTTGCTATCGAGTGTTATGACATTTGCACGCGTTGCTTCTCAGAGACGATTTCGGTAAGTAATGATGAGGAAATAGAGATAAATCACCTTGAAAATCACTTTCCCATGGAGATGTCTGTGATTTTTGAGATAGAAATATATGAGGAGCATCGCGAAGAGATTATTTCGCTTCTTCGGAATCTCGTATATTTCCAGAAGGAGACTATTGATCTGAATTGCATCTTTCTTACTAAGTTCTTTCATATCAGCAATGTGGATCTGGAAATCGTCCAGATAGGTCACATATTTGAGACGATGTTGTTCGAAAATCTCATCATTTCCTTTTCGGAGAAATCGCTTGAACTGGAATATGAGATCGTCTAAAACCGTCTCATTTTTATGAGAAGTTTCGAGCAGAGCATCCACGAGGTGCATGAGTTTATTGCTGCGAATAACCGAGTGAATAAACCGAGTAATTTGGTAAGTGATCATACAAATGAAAGAAATATTAAGCTATAGTCTTTTGATTGTACTGTATTTTCTTAGAAAAAGCAAAAAAGTGGTCCATTTGGAAAATGGAATATTCATCATTATCTTATACAATAAAAACTATGACTCTTATTGTATAAGAGTCATAGTTTTTAAATGTTCTTTGTTCAATGTTTTTCCTACTTCATCACAAAGCTTACAATGAGTCCGATACTAGAAAGTATCATTCCAATCAACCAGAATCGCATAACAACCGTTTCTTCTGCCCAACCAATAGCTTCGAGGTGGTGGTGAAATGGAGCAATTTGAAATACCTTCTTCCCATTTCGGAGTTTCTTGGAAGTGAGCTGAATTATGACGGAACATATTTCCAGTATGTATATCCCGGAGATGATTATGAGTACCGCGAGTGTATCGGTCATCATCGCCATGATTCCGAGATTGGCCCCCAGAGCGAGCGAACCGACATCGCCCATATAGAATTGGGCGGGTTTTATATTGAACCAGAGAAATGCGATAAGTGCTCCGACGATGAGCATACAAACTGCCGAGAGAATGAATAGACTATGCATATAAGTTATAAATGCATAAACTACATAGTTGAAGAGAAGTAGTCCTCCTGCGAGTCCATCGAGTCCATCAGTGATATTTACTGCATTTGCCATAGCGATTATAACAAATATGAAGAGGGGAATATAGAGAAATCCGAGACTGATTTCACCGAAAAATGGAAAATGAAGTCCGGTGTGTCCGAGTTTTACATAGAACCAGTATGCTCCAAGTCCCGCAAATATCATAAGGAGAACCATCTTGACTCTGGCAGAGAGTCCCTTCGTTCGACCGATACCACGCACATTCAAATAATCGTCCACGAGACCGATAATTCCAACCGTTGCGAGAGTAAAAAGTGCGAGATAGGTCTCATTTCTATTCCAGAGACTGTACTTGATTTGCACGCCAAAGAGATTTTGAATATCGGCTGCAAAAAAGTGTGTAATAACTGAGAGTCCCACGAGGAGAAAAATAGCAAAGGGAATAATCCCAGCCCCCATAGTAGGAGTTCCAGTCTTACTCTTGTGGAGTTTCGCAAATTCTGTTGCTTTTCCCATCAGAGCTTCCTCGCGAATCTGCTTTCCGAGTTTGTATTTATGCAGAAACCTGATGTACGGTGGTATGAGTATAAAAGTTAGGAGAAATGACAGGAGGAGAAAAGTCAGAAGGAAGGAAAGATTTTGCATAGTTTTTATAGGTGATTATTTGGTAAAGGTATATTTTTATTCCTCCCTCATAAGTATATAGAGTTCGCGTACTTCCTGTCTTGTTTCTTCGTCACCTTTCTGGAAAATATCTTGGAGCAGAGGCTCGTTATTGTTCATAAACTCGCGGAGTTGTTGTCTGTTCTCGGGACTGTTGATATTTTCTATACCAATCTGAGTGCTGAATTTTCGAAGGAGAACATTTACATCTTTTTCCATAACACTGAAGTCTTTTTCAAGAACTTTCTGTATCTCATTGACGGTACTGAGTGGACTTCCGACGTAGTCCATAAGCATTTCCCCATTTCCTCGACTATCTCATTCAGTGAGAACTATGACATTTCAATAGTTGATAAAAGCTCCGAAAAATCCTGCATGTTTTGCATTGATAGTCTTGATCTTATCGGCATTCATCGCCTGACTATCTCCGAAAATCCCTATCTGATTATAGAAGAGAATCTGACCAGGAACGACTACTTTGAAATCCATTTCCTGATTGATCATAGCATTCAAATATCCATAAAAAAGTCCCGTCTGGATGATGAGAAGAAATACATTGATCATCCCAAAAGAAGCATGGGTATTCCCAGAAAAGAATACACTCATAATGCTCGTGAAAAGCACAAAAATAGTGATACCAACAAGAACAAAGAGGAGAAGAATTGTCTGATTGAAAAAGTTCTGAAATGCTGTATCGGAAAGTTGACTCTTTTTGATAGCAAAATATACATCTTCCACATAGGGTTTATTTCCTTGAATCTGACGGAAATGTCCTATATATACCACTACGACTACCAACCACCAGACTACATTGAGACTCAAAAATAGAGCGATACCGGTCGTGATGGTGTCAGGAGCTTTTTGTCCAAATATCAGTAGATAGACATTCGCACAAGCGATGATGACTACAAACAAAACTCGCCAAGACATCAGTATGGAATATATCCAGTGTTTCTTGATAATCATCAGGAAACGAACCCCGTCTTTTTCGAGTTTTTCAAGGAGTTTCGTGTCCCCAGATATATCGAAAGATTTGAACATCCAAGTGAGGATGCGAGAGAAATTTATGAACATAAGATTCGAGCGGTAATATGATACGGCGGAAAGTATATGAATTTTCTGATATTTGCAAAAAAAATGTTGGTAGTTGGATAGATTTTTGTTGGAAAATGAAAACTTTTGCAAAAATCAGTGCTTTTCATTATACTTCGAATGTTCTTATTTTATAAGTTTTTTATTTTATGAGTCTCTATATTATACTTTTTGGTATGAGTTATGTTTTGTTGGCGGTCGGACTTTTTTCCCTCAACCTCTATCTTTTTGAGAAAATCACTCCATTTAATGTGAGAAGTGAGATATTTAAAACTCAAACAAAAGCTCTTGGATATGTTATTCGTGGACAACTTCTCGGGCAGGGGATTATGATGGGTATGCTCATATATTTCCTTGGAGTGGCATATGATCATGTTTTTTCACTCGATAAATATATAACTTCTCTCGTTGATATTATCATATTTGGGCTGGCTGGTATTGTATTATTTCAGTTGTCACTTTATATTTTTTCTAAAGTGATGCCATTTGAGAAAGAAATTATTACAGA
The DNA here is from genome assembly GCA_041660685.1 of Candidatus Altimarinota bacterium. Classification (GTDB taxonomy): domain Bacteria; phylum Patescibacteriota; class Gracilibacteria; order BD1-5; family UBA2023; genus UBA1545. The sequence continues at coordinate 9,220 of JBAZVV010000024.1, forward strand.
AAATAATGAATCTCTCGGTATTATTATCGAAGGATTTCTTATCGCTATGGCAATTATCATAGGTGTTTCGCTCTATTCATATTAAAAATATTTTTACTTCTTATCTTTTTTCTTTATGTGACTTCTTAGTAATCTTTTCAGTGACCAATTTATAGACATTATCCGATGGGAAAATCCATCTCCAGAACTTCTTGTGAAAAAATGGGATCAAAATCTCGATGAGATCAAGAATAAATCTAGTCTTGTAGTAGACCCAGGTCTTGCGGCTATTTTCGTACATAATGGGAAAATCGAAGCAATTCAGACAGAATCGGGAAAATGGACACTCGAAACGAGTAATACTCCGTTTGTATCTTCGCTTAAGAATTTCATGAGCGGATTTGAAACGCATGATAAAGGACAGATTTATTTTCTGAAAATGAACGAGATTACCAATCTCAAGTGGGGAACACCTAACGCGATTACTTATATCGATCCCGTATATGATTTCCCTGTGGAACTTCGTACCTTTGGGAACTTTACCTTTCGTATCACCGATATAGAGAATTTCTGGGTGAATTATGTTGCAAATCGTGATACAGTTGCAACAAATGATATTCGCGCGATTATTGTAGATCGTATTATTGGAAATATTTCTTCGATTCTTGCACAAAAATCTATCAGTTATAATGAGATTGATAAACATGCGATGGATATCGCAAAAGAACTTCTCGAAGCGACCAAAGAGGATTTCGCGAAACTTGGACTCACCCTCACAGATTTTCGTATAGAAGATACGAATTTTACAGAGAAAACACAGGGATTTATTGACCGAATTACTGGTAAATGAGCGGACGTTGCAGCTATCAATAAGACAAAAAATATCGATGCAGAAGCTATGGCAAATTATACAAAAATCGAGCAATTGAATATCGCCAATAAAGCTGCAGAATCTGGTGGAGTTATGGGAGATATGATGGGTGCATGAGTTGGTATGGCAATGGGTGCTCAGATGGCAAATACTTTCGGAACTCCTGCTCAGAAGTTGGTTGAATCTCCAGAAGATACTCTTTTGAAACTGAAATCTTTTCTAGAAAAAGGGCTTATTACTCAGGCAGATTTTGATGCAAAGAAAAAAGATATACTTTCTAATATGTAAAATATGCGATTATTTATCACGAGATTTCTTTTGATTAGTTTCATCTCTTTTTTTCTCTTGGATTGTATTGCACAAGTAGATGCACGAGCTGGCGGAGGACGAAGTTCTCGATCATCGAGTTCGAGATCTTCTTTTTCTAGCAGTTCTTCATCTTCATTTGGCTCATCTTCATTTGGTTCTTCACCTTCGTTTGGTTCGAGTAGAACGTGATATAGTTCTACAGGAAGTACAGGAAATACTAGTAGTGGTGTCATTATTTTTATCTTCATAATGATAGTTATATTTGTCATCGTATCATGATATGGAAGACGAGATAATCCATTTGAGAGTCCACTCAGTGGAGATAATTATTATACCCCTCCTCCTCGTTCCGATACTTATAAAGCAACTCCTTCTGTAACTCCTGTATCAAATCTTTTAGAAAAAGTTGCCGCTATCAAAATAAACGATCCTGCTTTCAATGAAGCGATATTAGAAGATCGGGTTTCAACAGCATTCTTCAAAATCCAGAATGCATGGTGTAAATGAGATATGAATCTCGCTCGTGCGTTTGTGACCGATTCCGTCCTTCGTCGGTTCAATATGCAACTTGAAGAATATCGACAAAGTAAAACCTATAATAAATTGGAAGGATTGACGCTCGATGATGTAACGACACTCGATATTACTACCGATGCTAATATAGAGCGAATCGATATTCATATAACTGCCACCGCAAAAGATTATATAGTCGATGAAGCAGGGAAATATGTTTCTGGAGACAATAAACAATTTGTCACTTGGGATGAAAAATGGGGATTTGTGCGAAATACTGGAGTAAAAACTGACGCAGTAAAGTCCGTATTCTCTGAGAAATGTCCAAATTGTGGAGCTCCACTCAAAGTAGACACAACAGGAGAATGTGAATACTGCCGATCTAATATCACCACCGGGAAATTTGATTGGGTATTATCCGAAATTACACAACTCAATACATAAAGGAAATACGAAAGAATTTCTACTTTAATACTGTGTAATCAATAAAAGACAAAAAATGAGAGTCTTGTCATTCCGACCGTAGCGGAGGAATCCCTTTTAACTGCAACGTTTGAAATAAATGCCTCCAGATAAGGAAAATATGTTCTGTAATTTCTTTTAATAGAGAGTTATAATACTTAATCTAAAGAGATCCATCCCTCTCTGGAGGAACAAACTTTCGGGAAGTATTTTTCGAAATTCACTTATATATTAAATCATGCTCGATATTTTCATACCAACAGAGATTCCCGATGTTCTCTTTCTGCACCGAGTAGATTCTGGTTTCCTCTCATTATTACAAGAATCTTTTCCTGTAACTATTCATTCTTTTGAAACTCGTTTTTTTCGTGGTTTTCATATTACTAGCAAGGATATTTCCCAAGATCTTGTTACTCTTTGCAATGGGACATTTTGATCTGAATATTTCATAGACTATGACTGGGAAAATACTCAGATAGTGACTCTCTGAAAACGCTTTTTTCAGCCAGATTCTATCGGACAAGAACTACAATCTATCACTTCTGATTTTGATTCTATCGTACGAACTTTGAACTCCGATACATTGCTTACCAAAACGAAAAAAGAAGAAAGTATTCAAAAAATCCAACATTCTTTCTTTCTTTTGTCGGGGGTTATTTTCAACCTGACGGAACTTCTACGAAAAGTGCGGGAAAATATCCAAGAATTGGAAAATATAGCAAATAATCCAAAACAAAAGACTGAATATCAGGGTCATAGTACTCTCCTTATAGAGCCTCTTCGTACCAAGGAAATAGAACTCACATCCAGCATTGTTCTTCTCGAACAAAAAATCGCGATGTTTCTAGATGTAACAAAACATTTCATAACCAATTAATATTCTATGTTTGAATATGAAAAAACTCCTGAAGGTTACTGGATATGGTCCGAAAAGATGCACGGAAAATTTGGTCCATTTCAGGGAATATATATCAAAAATACTCGCGTTGGAGATTTCCCAACTACTTTTGATATTTCCGCCTATCCAGGATACAAATATGCCCTTGGAAAGGGGATAGAACATATATTTATCCTCTCTCTTTGAAAATGTGAGAAGATTATTTCTTGATTATAAAAACAGAGAGAATCCTATTTTTAATATACCATAAATATACCTGGGCAAAGTGGAAGGTAAAAACTTTTGCAAATAAAACCAGTGTACATTATACTAAATGAACTTTACTTATTTTTTAAAATCTTTTTTATGGCAGATACACAAGCAAAGACACAAGACCCAGCTACCGGGGTGGCTACAACCGATTCAAAAGTTATCGCTCTTGGAGCTCTCGAGAGAGCAGAAGTAGAACAGACATTTGCAGAAGCAAAAGATTTTCGATCCATCGGAGAGAAGATTACTGCTCCACTCGATAGTATTATCTCAGAAACAGCGAAGATCATCGACAAGGATCCGATTATGAATGTAAATGAGGAACTTCAGACGATGAATACCTCCGTTCAGGCAGTATACAAGGAAATCATCGACAATGACGGAACGATGATGAAGATTGCAAAAAGTATTCCACTTATTAGTAGTCTTGCAAAAACACTCGATGCAAAATGGGACGAAGCAAGTTTCAATGTAAAATCTCTCGAAGGAAAGATTCAAGTTATCTTCTCTGGATTTGATCAGGCATATACGAGTTTGAATACTTCTATCGATATGCAGAAATCCTTTTTGGATGGTATCGAGGGCAATATCGGGAAAGTCGTTGCTTACAAAGAATTTCTTGCTGAGAAAATCGTTGAATTCAAGGCAAAAGGAGAACTCGCAACAACGGAGGATGAGAAGATGAAGTATGATATGTTTCTTCGAAATGTGGAGTTCTTCCAATCCAATCTCGTGGTTCTTATTGGAAATCTCGAGCTTGCCAGAAAGCGTCTGCTCATCCGATTGGATAGTGCTGCGAAGCTCTCTCTTGCAATGAATTCATCTCGACCTATTTTCAAGACTCTTCTCTCGACAGCTCTCATCGAAACTTCTTCTCAGAAAGCTCTCGAGGCGAGTATCAAAGCCATCGGAGTTATGGGAGCCACTATCGACAAGATGTCCTCTGGACTCACTGATAAAGCGATTGAATCCAGTCGTAAGGCTGAAGAGATGTCTTCCAAGCCAGTTCTCTCCACTTCTGTATTTATCGAGAATGTAACCAAGCTCAAGAATCACTTTGAGGAAATCGATGCATATCGAGCTCAGGTGAAGATTGCAGCTGACAAAGATCAACTACTTTTTGCAGAAGCAAAAACAAATCTCGACGGAATCAAGACTATTTCCCGAGCTTCCCAAGAAGAACTCGCAACACAACTTTCCGCATAATCGAAACTCTCTCTCGCCCCAGTTTCCGAATTGGGGCGAGATTTTTTAGAAAATAATAATTTTGAGGTATGGAAAACGAGGCATGAGATTTTTGGTCGAATGAGATATTGGAGCAAATCCGAAATCTGCGAGTATCTAATACTCCCGCAGG
>JBAZVV010000025.1:0-13757 GCA_041660685.1 Candidatus Altimarinota bacterium
TAGCCTGTATCTGAGAATTATCCAATCCTATAAGAAGAGATTCGTGAAGCATAAATTAGATTTTTATATATTGTAAAAGCATATTTTCTTTTTCTTGTGTCAGTTTCGGGAGAAAATGATGAAGTGTTTGATTCTTTGAAATAATCGAACGTATTTCTTCTGGAGTAAAAAGCGGGATAAATTCCTGCACCTTTTCATTACTCAGAGCCTTGAGTACATAGAAAAAATCTTCTGATGTATATATATGTGATTGGATAAAAGGAAGAGATATCATGTCTGCGAGAAAATTTTTATTTTCATCAGACAGAAAGTGAAATACCTTATAGATATCCGTTCCATAAGCAAAAAGAGAATGTAGAAAATCTTTCCCAAGTATATCTATTATAAGTTTCTCACCGTTTCCAAATATCCATTCCATGATATTGCCAAGATCATCTGGTGTATGAATAACCTGAATGAGTCCTTTATATCTCATACTTTTAACAATACGCATTTTATCAGTCTCCTCGGGTATGCTTGCGAGCAAACTTCCGAGATGTGTAGATGTTTCAATAACATGAGGAAGAGTATCTCATATTTTTATAAGCAGGAGAAAGCGATTTTTATATTCCATATGCTTCATACAAAGTAATAATCCTTTGTAAGTGAGGATAATCTTCATAAGATCCTCATCCAAACTCATGATGATATGTCGATGAAGAGTAAACGTATCGGTCGATGAAGCAAGGAGATCGATAATAAGAGCCAATTCCTCTTCGTTATGGACGGTATATTGTTTTTCTCCAAGAGAAAAATTATAGGTAGCAAGTGATTCCATAAATGATGTGATTGACGATTATTTTTAGGTTTCAAAATATTTTTCCAAAGTATAACAACAATCCTCTATATCGCAAATTTTCTCACAAAAATCCCTCTATTTTTAAAATAGAGGGATTTTATTATAGAATAATAAACTTACAAGGAAATGATCGTTCCGAGTTGTTGTATACTTTCCAAAGCTACTTTTTCAGTCTCTGGAGAAACACCGCGACATCCAGATAATATCAATTCTGTCTTGTATTTTTGAGTACGAGCAAAATCTAGAACACTATCTCGTACACAGTAATCGGTCGCCAATCATTGAAACTTTATTTCTCTCACTCCTTGCTTATCACACAACTCCTCAGTAGTTAGTCCTGATTCTTTTTCTACTGCTTGAAATGCACTATACGGATGTTCTGTATTGCTTTCTCACTTAATAACTACATGATCGATAAGTGAGGTATCGAGTCCAGTCATAAATTGTGCTCATTCTGTATCTTTCACAGAGTGGTTTGGCCAAACTGCCATAGTTCCTCCGAGAACTTTAAGATAAGCGATGAGTTCATCCTTTGTGAATCCGGCAGTATCACGTAGTCATTCCTCCTCTGTTTTCCATGCCAATACTTCTTTGAGTGTTATTCATCCTCTCGGGTCTCCCGGTGAAACCTGTGTAATAGGAAATTTTCATACATAGTTGGATGCAAAAGAGATGTTTCCGATGAGATGTTCTTCTCTCGAAGCGAGTACGATTCCTCATCTTTCCTTCACTTCCTGCATAGTGCGATTTATGGTAGAGATAATCTTTTCTCCTCCTGATACGTATAATTCATTCAATTTTTTATCAGCGAATGCGCCTGTCACATCGACGACGATAAGTGCAGTATTTTTCATAAAGTATAAAAGTTAAAAAGTAATAAATATTGTATAAAGTAAACTCATTAAAAGTTACATATTTAAACAACTACTTCTTGTGACTCCATTCATTCAACTCCAAATGTTTTTTTGAATAATGCAATTCTCTCAGGACTTCCTGTTGCTTTTGTTGGATTATCAGAGAGTTTCACAGTACTTACCCACCCATGTCCTGGTCTGTATACTGCTTCTGGTTTTATTACCACAGAGAATGATCAAAAAGGACCAAATATTTCTTTGCTGGCGGAGATAGTTCCTTTAGTATTATTGGTCAAATTTGTCCCCCAACCACCAGTGAGAATTCCTACTTGCGAAGAACATTTTTGTGTGATATCTACCAATGTCTTTGCTTCAAGTCCATCCGATGGAATAACAAGTTTTGTCTTGGGATCCTGTCCATGACTCACAAGCCAATTCACATATTCTGGGACAGCAGTGAGAGGATCCTTGGAATCAATACGCATTCCTTTGTGTCATTTGATAATATCATCTGGTGCATGTTTGAAATAGAAACTTGTTCCAAAAGTGTCTGGAAGAAGGATGGCAAGTTCTGGATTATGATTCATCCATTCACGATCGATTCGATACATCGTGTCTATGATTTCTTGTGGCTCATCTACCAGAGTAGTTGGAATCATACGGAGTTCGTGAGCATTGGTTCCGCGAGGATTATTTTGTCCAAACTCACGAGCGAGCATGACATTGGAAGTTCCGATACACTGTCCAGGAAGTTCACTATTGAGTATTTCTAATACCATTCTATGGATATCAGTACTTGCAGATCTCCTGGTTCCAAACTCAGAAAAAGTAACGCCTGGATGTGCTTTGATGATTTCTATATCATCAAAAAGTCGACCGAAAACTTTTGTCATCATCCCGTTGAATTCACTCGGGGAGAGTTTTGCTTTTTTGGTATAATGATAGAGGTAGAGGGTGTTAATAATCTTGAGTCCGAGAATTTCCCACATAATAGACGTCTCCCAAGGTCCAGTAAATGTCAGATCATATCCGCCTACTCCATCTGCTTCCAGCTGATAATCCGGAAGACGAAAATCTTTAAGAAATGTAAGAGTTTGCTCACTCAGTTGAGGTTTTCCTGTATTTGTCATCATACCACGAAGGTAAGAAATATCTGTCTGACTCAATCATGGAAGTGCTTTTGCGGCATTGAGCTGTTCTCGAATAGCACTTTCTGGAATGACATTGGCGAGATGAACGTTATTGTTTCGAACTTTCATCTTCCATTTTACCTCGATCTTTCGATACTCAGGATGTACCAAGATAAAATCAAGCATGAGAAATTTATAGATGTCATTATTCATAAGCGACTGAATCTCTGCTTCATCACGGGCAACTGCGAAACAATTCTGCGGAGTAAATGGAAGAGTGGATCTCATAGTATGAAAAGTTAAAATATATTTTACTAATTGTATTTATTACACTTACTTGAAGAGAAAAAATATAAGCCGTAGCTTTCTCTATATTTCATTCTGTTTCTTTATTAAGTGTAGTTATTACACTTACAAGATATCCAGAAAAGTTATTCTGTCAAAAGATTTTTTGAAAAATATAGGAAGATGGCTTTATAATGAGATAATTTAAACCATAAAAAACACTCTATCGGATATCCGATAGAGTGTTTTTATAAGAAAAATCTCCTACTTCTTCGCTATTTCGTATTTTCCCATATCAAATTTCTCTCTCATAACCTGACGAACTTCATTTACGCTCAGGTTTTTTCCCAGATAATCCCATCTCATGATATCGAGAGGAGTGGGATTCTTTTGATTCTCGATAAACGGATTCTGTTGGATCTCGAAGTGAAGATGTATATTCTTATAGTTCTTATCTGGTACACCACTTGTCCCAATATTTCCGATAGTCGTTCCTGATTCTACTAGAGATCCAAGAGTCATTTTTGGCGAAATAGCCGAGAGGTGAGAATAAAATGTCACATTTCCATCCATTGTCTGGAGCCAGATCTGATTTCCACGAAATATATCAAGATTTTCTATTTCGTCATCTGAAGTCAAATCTCCAGTTTTGAGTCGTTTGAAATCTTCCCAACTCCAGTTATTCACAATCCGAACTATCTTCCCTTTTGCGAGAGATTGCACGGGCGTTCCATATGGTGCCATAATATCCCAACCATGATGAACCCCATCGGTGGTATCTCGTCTATAAGAACGCGATGCTCATGGTATGAGAATAGCATTATTAGAGAGATTATAACCTGCAACGGGCGAGAGATACTCTATACTGTCACGGTCTTGAAGGATATTTCTTGCCATATCACTTTCCAAAGTGATATCCAGATTTTTATAAAGTGTTTGTACGTGAGAGAGTTTCTTGACCAATTGTCCATTAACACCTGTTTCTAAAGGGATATTTGGCATTCTCAAGATATCCAAAAGGTGCTCAGTATCTGTATTTATTAAACTATTTTCCATTTGCCCAAAAGATTCGAGAGGAAGAGGAAGAATAGTGTCAGTAAATATATTTTCACTATCTCTGATGCGGATTTCTTTTGTATCACACGAAGTAGGAAAAGTTAATTGTATCACATATACCATTTGTTTAGCTCCTGTTGGTTCCTTATAAAGAATCGCTTCTGTATGGTCACAAGCACTGACAATATGAATATCTTTTTGTGCTATCGGTGCACTCACGACCAAAAGTGTGTTTCCTAGCTTTGCATCGCCTGAAATAATATGCGGATTCAGATTCGCATAGATTTTCACTTCCCCATGAGAAGATGTATAGATATCGGTAGAGTAGAGAGTAGTTGGAAAAAGGAAGAGAAAAAGAAAGAGGAAACGAAGAAGCATTTGTATGAATAAGTAATTAATAATGAAGAATAATCCCTTCATAAATAATACGAGCAGTGTAATCTATATCTTCTCGAAGAGACCGATTGATTTCAATTTGTATGGATTCTGCTTTGTATCAAAGATTTGTGTGAAGCTGTGGAAGTTGTTCAGGACGTCATGTAAAATATATCTCTCCTATTCAGACTGTAAATCATCTTTCACTCTTTAAACGATTATTCCAGTATTTTTTTAATCGAATAATACGACGAATATCAGCAATTACGGATCCGCCCGGGGCAATATTTTCTGATGAAAGAAATATTTCCGCATATTCTCGGGTATTTATGAGATTTTTTTCGTGCAAACGAACTCCAATTCCAAGATCGAGTCCAATATTTTCACGATCTTTGAGTCCATGAATATAAAGAAACACTGGCGAACATTCGAGATTCTTTGTAATCTCTGCTGTATATTCTAAAATATCCTGACAAAAACAGGATAATCCGCTATTTTCAGGTTCATATGTGTATGTGTTTTTATCTGAATTCCACGGGAGTTTATTGAAATCCTGTATTTTGTCCATATTTTTTTCAGCGAGAATATTACTCGGCTTCATAAAAGCATCATTGATAATAATGTTTGCACCCAATAATTCTCAAAGTTTCTCTGCTACTACACTCGTAAAAAGGTCATCTAATCAATGAGGAGCAACCACAACAAATCGTGATTTTCCTCTCTTCTTTCTTCCATAAAGAGTTTTGTGCATAGAGTATGAAAATATGGAAATATACATTGCGATATCTATATCATCTATTAGTTTTTCGCTGACAGATCAAAAGAAATCTGAGCGAATAGGATTTCATTTTCTATAGATTTTCGATCATTTGGTGGAAATACTCATTCGAGAGTGATAATAGTGTCGGGTGAGATAAAAGAATCAATATGTGGATTAAAATCTCTATCCAGATGTGCAAGTGCATGTGGGGTTTCTATCTCTGGAAATGCTGGATAGAAATCTTGATTTACTGTAGAAAAATGTATCTGTTCGGGTTTTTGGAGTATTTGAAATCTATTTCTCGACAGATTATTCTCGGCAGCATGATTGATATCGAATGTAAATTTTGCCCTCGAGAAACGAGTGAATAATATTCTCATCTCTTCTGCGGTTTGATATGCAGTTTTTCTCGGATCCATATTTTCAAAAGAGAGGTATTCTTCTATTTCCGTATCGATGTCCTCAAGATTTGTTGTATCAGGATGTGCCACAAAATGGCAGAAATGAGGAATCGTTTTTTTGCAATAGTTCATCCATTCTCTATCTACTGCGTCATATTTCCAAAGATGAAGAGTATTATGTGAATATGCAGAGAGAAGTGAAATTTCCTCCTCAGAAAAAACTGTTCCATGTGGTACACAAGAAATTTCTATACCAGAAATCCCTGATATATCACGAAGATATCGCAATTTCTGCACAAGCGAGAGATTCCAATAATAGAAATTCCCTGTTCCGATAGAAATAATTGGGTTTATCATGAAACAATAGGAAATATAAAATAACACCAAAAACTACATCTTCTCTGGCATTTCTATCGCCAAAAGTTCAAATCCTTTTTTCAGCGTATCACTGATTTTTGCAATCAAACTCAATCGGAAGTTTCGAATATCTACGTTCTGTTCCTCAAGAATTTTCGGAGTATGAACATAAAACGCATTGAACTCACTCGCAAGTTCATAGCAATACGTTGCGAGAATATGGGGTTTATACTTGTTCGCAGTATCTAAGATTGCCTTATTAAAAAATGAAAGACAACAAAGACAGGCTCGGTCGTATTCAGAAAGCTCGAGTTTATCTGCCTGAAATGAGGTGATTTTTCCCGATTTTTCGATAATATTTTTTGCACGAACGTACGAGTATTGAATATACGGACCACTATTCCCTTCGAAAGAAAGAGCTTTATCCCAATCAAAAACCACATCTTTTTCGCGGTCTTGTGCGAGATAAGAATACTTAATAGCACCAATGGAAATCACTTCTATATCTGCATCTGAGAGAGATTGTCCTTTTTCTGCGAGGATATTCTTGGTTCGAGTGAAACCTTCAGTAATAAGGTCAGAGAGGAAAATAACCGTTCATTTTCTTGTCGACATTGCCCCCTCCTTGAGTTTGATAAATCCATTGAAAGCATGAAAAAATTCCGTGTTTTTGAGGAATTCTGGCCATGCCATTCGAGCGATAGCAAAAGCTTGTTTCAAGTGGAGTTGCTGACGAGAATCGACCGAATAAATAATCTTGCTTGGATTCCATCCGTTCGTGAGTCGATACTTAATCGCTGCCAGATCCGAAGTCAGATATAATCCTGTTCCATCTTTTTTCTGGAGGATGCACGAAGGAATCTTTGTTTCCTCGGGAAATATCACCCCCACGGAACCATCTTCATTCTGAGTTGCTACTTTCTTTTCTATGAGTTCTCGGACGATATCCTTCATATTAAATTGAAGATTTGGATAGTCTTCGTTATTTGGACGGGGGAGATTGAGACCTTCGTAGAAGGATTCTCCAATATTATATTTTGGTGCGATATTTAAAAATCTCAGAAACACATTTGTAGAAGCAATACTTTGTGCTGTAATTTTCCTCCACATTTCAACATTTGTATCATCTCATTCAGAAAGTTTCTTAAATTCTAATCTACATAGTTCATCAGCTTCTTTTATATGCTCAGAAATATATGTTGCCTGAATATAAGAATAGTATAATCGGAGCATAAAATCTTCAGCACATTCTTTCCCATTATTTTCTTTTCTTATTGTTAATAATTTATTATTTTCATGACATATATTATTATACATGTCACTTGGTGGGAGATACTGCATTTTTGTTAAAATCTCACTATATTTAGTATTTTCATCTTTACTTAATCTAAAAAAATCATTAATTTCCTCTTCATTTCTTATAAAGTTAGCAAACTTCCACTGAAAAATCAACTTCCCAAAAATCCCTCCCCAATCTCCGAAGTGGGAATCTCCGATAATAGTATATCCGAGATATTCGTGAATATTGAGAATTGTTTGTCCGATAGAAGGAGTACAGATATGTCCGATATGAAGCGGTTTTCCAGCATTGGCTCCGATATAGTCGACCACTACCGTTTCATTCTTCGGAGTTTTGTCCTCGGTTGAAAGGTTTTGGAAAATATCCATCCAAGCCTCATTCGTCAGGAAGAAATTCACATATCCGCCCATAATCGAGACCTCTTTGAAAGAGAGAGGATGTTTTTTGAGACCTTCTGCTATCTTTTCAGCGATTATTTGAGGAGCAAGTTTCGTCACTTTTGCATACGGAAATACATTGAAAGCGAAGTCTCCGAGTTCTTTTTTTGGTGGTGTATCGAGGATGATTTTTGATTCAGAAACCTCAGGAAAGGTAGAAACCACTATATCTAGTAGTAAATCTTCGACAATCGACATATGTTAAATATTTTTTAGGTGTAAATATGCGGCATAATATACAGATTTCCTCTATTTAATCAAGTTAAAATAGAATTATTTATTTGTTCATCGATGTATGAAACTTGTGAAAAACTCAGAAATTCAAAAAAATTAAAAAAGATTTTTTAGAAAAAAGTAATCTCTATTTTAAGGCAAAAAACTCTATATATTTTATATAAAACAACAAACCATAAAAATAGCAATATCTCTTCTTTCGCAATATATTTCATTTTCGGATATGATAGTTAGGTATTCAGGACAGAGGAACAAATACTTCCCTCCTGAACGTTCATTAACAAATCTTACTCTCCTAGAATGGCCTTTGACTTAATCACTCAGAGTGCCTCCAACAAAAAATTTTTCAAATAAAAATACAAACGCTTCAAACACTTTACGTCAAGAGGCTTGCAAAAACTTGGGAAAGAGGAGTATAATCATGATCCGAAATAATTTCGTGCTGTGATTATATTCCTCTTTCTTACAAAAATAACAAGAAACAAAGAGGAAAGGCGAAAATGCCTCTATAATAAATCTCCCCAAGGAGGGTAAGTCATTTTGTAACAAATTTTACAAAATGAAGTCACGTGATACGCGACACACCTTTCTACCATGATCCTTCCAAATTGATCGCCTTTAGAGCTTTCACGGAATGGACTCACCGGAGACCAGACATTTAATTAGACCCACTACCAAGTGTGGTCTTTTTTATTGTCTTTTTTTGGAGAAAAATTTCCTGAAATGCAAAAGTTCCTTATACTCTAAATCATAAAAAGCGTGTATCTCTTAACATCTTTCTTATGAAAACAAAACCTTCTCCGTTATATCCCTCTAGAATACTACCCTTCAGGGGATGTTCCTCAAATGTACTTGGTGTGAAAGTATCTAAAAAATATCACTGATTCACACTCGTAGAACTCATAGTAGTAATAACCATCCTGGTGATTCTCTGAACTATAGCATTCCTTAATCTCTCTGGATTTCAAGGTTCGGCTCGAGATAGTGCTCGAGTATCAGATCTTGCAAATATTACTCAATGACTTGAGATGTTTCTCATAAAACGTGGAAGTATTCCATCTCCCGAAGTACCAGTCGGTGGTGGAGTTATTACTCTTACAACTTCTGGGAATATCAATATTATTGGTTATCAATGAGTGGTGGGAGTCAATACTCTCTCAATCATCAAGATGAGTGATACAAAAGATCCACTCGATAAGAAATACTATACTTATATCACCAATACAAACAATACCAAATATCAGCTCCTTGCTCTCATGGAGGATAGTACTACTATCACTGCATATGAAACTCCCTCGCCCTTTGGGAGAGGGTTGGGCTCCCCAACGGGCAGTCCTCTGGAGGGGTGAGGGCTTATAAATACTACCTTCGCAGATTACATAACTCGTTCTCCCGTAACCAAAGGGTATGCTCTCGGAGTACTTCTTGCAAATTCTGGAGTTTATTTGAATCAACCTATCCAAGAGATTATTACAGTAAATACCACTTTTGATATCCAGAACTTCTCAGGAACTCTTGCAGGAATGAATATCGGAAGTCTAACAAGTTATTTTACCAAATCTGACTTCATAACAGGAACAGGAAATACCATCAGTACTCCTCTTCAGATTTCTATGAACAACGGAGGAAATGGATTCAATCCTCCATCTACCTGCCCGAGTGGCTTTGTAAGTGTTCCAGGGAACAAAGAGTTTAATCAACCAGGATTTTGTGTCAGTAAATATGCTATGACATATAGTGATGCAGATATACCGGATAGTAATTGAGGATGAGGTGATTGGAATACTATGCATTATAATAACGCTAAAATTCCAGTTTCCATTCCTAATAAATTCCCTATTGCTGATATTATTCAATCAGAGGCAATTTCTGCTTGTCAATCTATGGGAGCAGATCATCATCTCATCACAAATAATGAATGGATGACTATTGCGAGGAATATAGAACAACAAGGAGATAATTGGAATACAGGAATTGTTGGAAGTGGAGGAATCTATCGAGGAATAACTGTGGAAGGGAATTCTTCCTCAAGTTTCGGATGTAATATGATGGATTCTGCTGGAGTAAGTGGAATATCTGGAAGAAACTTTGCTACCAAACCTCTCTCCATAGATACTATCAAATTTGGTTCAAGCAAAGGAATCGATTGTGACAGTAAACGACAACTCAAGTTAAGTAACAATAAAATCCTCTGGGATATGTCATGAAATATCTGGAATCATGTAAATAAAGGAAATACAATTGATGGAAGTATGTTCGATATTTGAATGGATTATATTACTGGATGTTCTATAACAAACAGTTGGAACGAATGGACTGTATGATGTACAGAGAAAATCTTTACTTCAAAAAATATAAATCTTAATTCTTCGAATGGAATTTGAAGAATATATTATAGCCAATGAGTGCCAAATAATACTTTTCTTCGTGGTGGTTATGCTAATGCTGGATCACTTGCAGGTATCTTTTCACTCAGCTTAGGTAGCGACAACACCTATAGATACCGACATGTCGGTTTCCGTTGTGCTCGATAAATTATTATTTAATTCAAATTGTATTACTCATATGGAATACAAAATCTTCGGTTGCAAAACCAATAAATATTTCACCGATAAATGGGCAGAAAGCCCCCTTCTTGATGGAAAAGAGGGAGTTTTTATAAGCTCTTGCGTCGTGACGGACAAAGCTAAATCTAAATGGGTTCGTTTTGCGAAACAGAAACTCAAAACCCTGAGAGAATGAGAAAAAATCTATCTTTCTGGATGTGGATCTCTCAAAGAGGGGGATATTGATGGTGATTTTTATGCTATTTACCCAGAACTTCTCTCTTTTCGAGACAAGATCGAACTTCTTCCCGAAGACCCCGAAGATATAAAATCGGAGATTCAAATATCTGATAAACAATCTCTTCAGGAACGTCTCCAAAAAGCCACTATTCTTGGAACCTGACTCCATACCAAAAAGTTTATCGTCATCCAAACAGGATGTGATAATTTTTGTACTTTTTGTCTGACCGTTCAGGCACGCGGACGGCACAAATCCCGAACAAGCGAAGATATTATCAATGAGATCAATACCTTCGTCGCAAACGGCGGAAAAGAGGTCGTTCTCACAGGAACTAATCTCGGAGCATGGTGAGCAGAGAGTTCTGAGGACATTGAAGCTTCTCGATTTCCAGAACTCCTGAGAGAGATTCTCGAGAAAACACAACTTCCCCGACTCCGAGTATCGAGTCTTGGTGTCGAATTTGTCAACGATGAGCTCCTCGAACTTTTCAAAAGTCGTCGAATCAGTGCCTATATACACCTCTCCATACAATCTGGTTCTGATGCGATTCTCAAAAAGATGAATCGTCACTACGATCGACCAAAACTCCTGCAAGTTCTAGTATGACTCAATGCTCTTAATAGAGAAGATGGTGTACAGATAAATATCGGAGCAGATTTGATTGTCGGTTTTCCGGGCGAAACAGATGCAGATTTTAAAGATACTCTAAACCTCATCGGAAAATATAATATCACGCAACTGCATGCCTTTCCTTTTTCTGCTCACAAGGACCACTATTCTGTTCCAGCAGGGAAATTCCCCAATCAAATCGACGAACATATTAAAACTGAACGTCTCAATATGCTTCTTGCAGAATGAGAACAAGTGAAGCAAGTCTTTCTCCATGCAAATGATGGCAAGTATTTCCAAGTTCTCGTCGAAGGAAAAGGAATTGGTTGGACACAAAATTATATAGAATGTAACGAGGATAATTTCGAGCTTGCCACAGGTTTTGTTTTTACCAAGAAAACGATTGTGGAAGGTATTTACAGATATAAAAATTAGAATCCATTTCAAAAAACCCATTCTTTTCAGAATGGGTTTTTCTTTTATCCTCTCTTCAGATACACTTTCACGAAACTACTCTTGAGTTCTGCAGCTTTAGTGGGAAGCTGCTCAGATTGTCCTTGTTCTGCGAGAGTTTTAATATCATCAAGATTTTTCCGAATCGCTTGAATCTCAGCATCATTCGCTTCGGCTGCGATAGCATTGAGTTTATCATTTGCATCTATATAAGCGTTGATAACTCCTGTGGCATTTTTCGCATCAGCTGCTTCTATAACTTTTTCCATAGCATCGTGAAAATCCACGAGAGTTATAGCAAGCATGGAAAAATTATTCCTCTTCAAGATATCCTGAAAAATAGGACGAACTTTTTCCAGATCCAGATGTAATTGTTTGAGGTCTCCAGTATATATTTTGTCTTTTAAATCTGTGATAATACTTGCGACTTTTGTTATATCATTATTCCATTGTGTATCTCCATATAACGCATACGGGTGGTACGAAGTATACTTTTTCAAGAATACAGCATACTCTGCAAAAAGTGCATCGTAGTTTATAATAGATTCTGTTCGTTTTTCTTTTCCAGTATTGAAAAGAGTTTGCTTATAATAATTATTCATCCGATTATAATCTTCGAGGAAAATCTTCTTGGTAAAAAAAGCACTATAGTAACTTCCAACTCCTCCAATGAGTACAAAAAGAAGAGTGAAAATAATCCAGTATTTCTTGGAAATTTTTATATCTTTCTGACAAGTATTTATTTTGAAAAGAATATAGAGCGGACAAAAACCGACTATTCCCGTCACAAGCAAAATGAGACTGAGAACAAAAAACACTATTTGGAGAACAGAACCCAACCAAAAAAACCCAATGATAAAGAGAATTTCTGCAAGAATAATACGTCCAAATCGATCTAAACTGCCTTCATTTATAAAATTTTCCATATACAAAAAGATTAAAAAATAGATTACCTAACGTCTGGTAGGTAATCTATTCCGAATTGCATATATGTCAAATGTTTTATGCCCAATTTTTAAAACTGCTTCAAAAACGCAATATTTGGATTCTGGAAATATCGCATATCAGGAATTCCGTAGTCGATCATAACAAGACGATTGAGACCGAATCCGAAAGCAAATCCCGTGTATTCTTCGGGATCGATTCCTCCTTCTCGGAGAACATTCGGATGAATAAGTCCCGCTCCCATAAATTCTATCCAACCAGACTTCTTACAGATTTTACACCCCGTTCCAGAGCAAAACGGACAAGAGAAATCCACCTCTACTCCCGGTTCCACAAATGGGAAAAAACCTGGACGCATACGAATAGCGACTTCTCGACCGAATATGTCAGAGAGCATGGTTCGGAGTGTATACTTGAGGTTCGCAAGTGTGATGTTTTTATCGATCACGACTCATTCCACTTGATAAAATGTATTTTCGTGCGTCGCATCGATATCCTCATTTCGGAATACTCGCCCCGAAATAATTGCCTTGATTGGGGCTCCTTTCGATTTCATGATAATATTCTGCATACTCGAAGTCTGTGTCGCGAGGACATTTCCGGTTCCTTCGAGCCAAAATGTATCCTGCATATCGCGAGCTGGGTGAGTTTTCGGGATATTGAGAGAGTCGAAATTCCAATACTCCGTCGTAACTTCGTTGGATTCATAGATATCAAATCCCATTCGTTTGAAACTATCCTCGACCTTCATAAGCGTTCGAGTAATCGGATGAATATGATTCCCTATATTTTCCGAAACGGGCATCGTTACATCCTCGAATTCATTTGCAAGTCGGTCGGCAATAAGTTGATTTTTGATAACTATGAGATGTGCTTCAAAAGTCGTAGTTATGCGGATTTTGCATTCATTTATGGCGTTTCCGACCGTTTTTTTAT
>JBAZVV010000026.1:0-12937 GCA_041660685.1 Candidatus Altimarinota bacterium
TTATCGGCCTTCGGACGAAACCCGAGCGAAAATGGCGGATGTTTGATTTTATTCTTCACTTCTATGATATTGAGCGAACCAGTAGAAGTAGGTAATGGTGGTGCTCATTGTGGTATAATATTTGTAATCCCATTCAGAGTAATCGGTTGCTCTCATTCTCAGATGATCATAAATGATTTTGGAGATGATCCTATACCAGATTGCAGAACAAATCCTGTAGAAGCGGTAGAACTAAAGCCATTATAAAACATAGATTGATAGCCATTGGTCAGTTTTGCAACTTCGATTTTCCCAGAAGCCAGTGAGAGTTGTGTCGCTCCGAGAGCATTCTTGGATACTCCAAATACGGTTCCGCGAACCGCTGCCAGAGCAGAGTCGGTTTGTACCGAGAGATCACTCGTCGAATCGGTCTCGGTGCGAAGGTGCGGAGCTTCTACCCAGACTTCTCCGAGCGAGAGCAAGAGTGAAACTTTGGAGGCGAGATTATTATCATCGTTGTAAGTGAGTGTACTGAGTTCCAGCTTCGTTTCACTCATAGCACTTCCGAGAGAAAGTTCGGAACCATCGGAGATATGAAGAAGTGCTGTCGAACCAGTTCCCACCGAGATAGTATCCCCCGAGCTCAATTCTCCCGTGAGTGAGAGAGTATTTCCTGCACTATTCACCACAGCAATAGTTCCAGAATAACTCGAAACAAACGCACTCACTTTACGTTCATAGGGATTATAAGGAAGATCTTCGGTACTATTTTGTGAGACAAAATTGGAAGAAGAATAGGATCTAACCAGAGAAGAGAGACGATCTTTTGGATAGCTTCAACGAAGATAGGTCTTGTATCCTCCCGATGTTTCATCGTACAATACAGAAGCGATATCAAAAGAAGTATTGTCCGTGAGTTTCCCATATCCATAAAATTGTTTATTTTCTGGATCTGTCGCGGAGAAATTCACATACCCAGCTGGGAGAAAATTATTGCTCACATACCCGGAAATCCCATACGATCCGGAAAGTGAGTGCATATATGTCCCCTGTTCATCATAGGAAATATAGTTCGAATTGGCTTCGGGAAGAGTCTTCTTGAGTTGGGAATAATCCGACAAACTCAAGTACAGAGAATCGATCGTCTCGATACGAGTCGCATTATACGATGTGCGAAGATGAGAATTATATGAAACATATGCGACGATACTAATAGTCGCCAGTATGGAAATAGTCACGAGAAGCTCAACCAAACTAAAACCCCCTATTTTTTTACTCTGTTTCATATGCGGAAAATAGTAAAAAACTAAAAATTCTCACGTATTTTAACAGTTTCTAAAGAAAAACAAATTGAAATTTTATTTTTATCCCTATACTCTCGATTGAATATTTTTCTATCAAAAAATAATGCCCCTCATAAATCGCTCCGAATTCCCTGCAGACCATACCTATTATCGGACCACTTCTCCTGTTTATAACAAGTATCTACGAGATTATTGTCATATTCGCACGATTGCTCTAGAGAAAGGAACCCGTTTTGGCTGGATCAAAAACCTATTTGGGAAATACCTTCAACTCGTCAAGTTTGAACGAATAGATATAGAACCCACAAAAGAGCTCTTGAAAGAGCACGGATTTACACGAGGATTTGTCATATGGATTCCATTCCGCCGAACTGAAGTCCCCGTAGGATGGCGAAAACTTGCCATCGGCACACACTTCACACGCACCGGTTTCACACATATAGAAAATAATGAGTACTATAAGAAATGGAACGAACGAGCTCGTCGAGCGAGGAAGAAATTCCTCTCTTTCTCCGAGTCAGAAGTACGGATAGAACTCGTCGATGAAGAAACTTTCGTGAAGGCTTTCAAGGCTGTCAAAGTGAAACATATGTTCAAGTCCGACTATATCAAGTATTATCGTGCTATGATGGAAGCAGGTTCCGATACAGTGCGGAGCTACGTAGCTTATCAATGAGAAACCCCCATCGCAGGACTTGCTGTGCATGACTATACTGATAATTCCTCTGTACATCTCGTAGCTTTTACTGGGAGAAATGCCAAACCATTTCAGGCAGGGACTGGACTCATCGATCGTTGGTTCGCTGATAGCGTGAATCTCAGGATTTCATATATCAATTTCGATCACCTTCGAGATGCTTCTATGCCCCGAGATCAGCAAGGTTATACCGATTTCAAACTCAACTTCATGGAACATGAATGCTACTTCCGTGATTCGTACTTTCGGTTTTTATAAAAATATCTTTCTTTTACAAAACAAAAACGCCCGCGAGGGCGTTTTAATATTTTAGAGGAAATAATCACGAAATTTGTCGGGAATTACTTACTCCAATTTGTTTCGAGGCGTACTCGGTGGAGTTTTTTCCACTTATTATTTAATGAAGCAAGCCAGTAACAAGATTAATCATATCTTGAACCGTCTGCACTTTTTCAACTTCTTTGTCTGAAAGATGGATATCAAACTCTTCTTCCAGACTCATTGTCAACTCTACTATTGTCAATGAGTCTGCACCCAAATCACCCTCAAAGGAGGTTTCATTGGTAATTGTTGGGGCAGGACCTGGATCCATTGGATGACTATGTCTTGCGATATAATCAGTAACAATCCTTCTGACACGATCTTCTGTACTGTTTTGCATACTCATTTCTATTCTCCCTAGTTTAAATTTGTTTTCGTAAAGTAATAAACCATTCCTTTTCAGGAAACTTTATTTGTCTTTAGTGGAAATTAATATATGCACTCATATTCATTTGTCAAGAGTTGTTTTTAAAATGACTTATTTTTCGTTTGCAAATGTGAAAAAAATCCGTATATTATCGCACAAATTACCCACTAATTCTCTTTTATTTATGTCAGAAAATCTTACTCCTGAGGAACTCGAAAATCTTGGAACAGCAGGTGAAGAAACAACTCCTATTATAACAGAGGAAAATTTGGAAGAATCAGACGAACTTCCCCCTCCTTTTGCAAGTTCTGCTATCACCTATGATGGTGATGCAAATCGTTCTATCGTCGAGGAGATGGAAACTTGTTATCTCGACTATGCCATGTCGGTTATCGTTATGCGTGCTCTTCCCGATATTCGTGATGGTATGAAACCTGTTCATCGACGTATTCTCTATGCTATGTATGACGGAGGAGTTCGTGCGACTGGTAAACACCGTAAATCTGCTCGTGTAGTCGGAGATGTTCTCGGTAAATATCACCCACACGGAGATAGTTCTGTATACGAAGCAATGGTTCGTATGGCTCAAGATTTTTCTATGCGTTATACTCTCGTCGATGGTCAAGGAAATTTCGGTTCTATGGACGGAGATTCGGCAGCTGCTATGCGTTATACGGAGGTAAAGATGGCGAAACTCGGAGAGCTTATGCTTGCCGATATCGACAAAGGAACGGTTGATTGGAGAGATAACTATGATGCTTCGACTCAGGAACCAACGGTTCTCCCGACTCGTATCCCGAATCTGCTTTTAAATGGTTCTGTTGGTATTGCTGTAGGTATGGCAACCAATATCCCACCACATAATCTCGGTGAGATTATCGATGCTCTCAAATTCATCCTCCATCATCCAGCACCTGCAGAAATCACTATCGACAATTTGCTCGATTTTATCAAAGGACCCGATTTTCCAACAGGAGGTATTATCTACAACCGAAAAGATATCCTCAATGCTTACGCTACAGGTCGTGGATCTGTAATAATGCGTGGTCGAGCTGGTATCGACGAGCTCAAAAATGGGAAACGAGCGATTATCATCACAGAAATCCCCTACCAACTTAATAAGAAATCATTTATCGAAAAGATAGTAGAGCTTATACAGAACAAAATCATCATCGGAATCTCTGATCTCCGTGATGAATCCAAAGGTCTCGGGGATGTTCGGATTGTTATCGAGGTAAAGAAAGATGCATTTCCGAAGAAAATCTTGAACCAACTCTATAAACTTACACAATTACAAACCTCGTTTTCATTTAATATGATCGCCCTCTATGATCGTGGGCGACAACCAAAACTCTTCAATCTCCTCGAGATGTTGGAAGAATTTATCGTACACCGACGAGAAGTCATAGAACGTCGAACTCGATTTGAGCTCGCGGTTGCTGAAGCTCGTGCTCATATCCTCGAAGGTCTAAAAATCGCCCTCGATAATATCGATGCAGTTATCAAGACTATTAAAGAATCCAACAGTAAAGAAGAAGCTCATAATAATTTAATGGAGCGATTTGGATTGTCAGATAAACAATCTCAGGCGATTTTGGAAATGCAATTACAACGTCTCTCTGGACTTGAACGCAAAAAAATCGAAGACGAACTCGCAGAAAAACTCCTCCTCATTGCCGATCTTCAGGATATCTTGGCAAAACCAGAACGAGTGAATGCTATTATGGGAGATGAACTCTCAGAAATCAAGGATAAATATGGAGATGCTCGCCGAACCGAAGTACAAATCGGAGCCATCGGAGAATGGAATCCAAAAGATACGATTCCAAACGAAGAAGTGGTTATCACACTTTCGAAAAATTCGTATATCAAACGTATTAAATCTTCTGCATTTCGTACACAACGTCGTGGTGGAAAAGGAGTGAATGTAGCGGTGAAAGATGAAGACGAAGTAAAAATTATTCTCTCTACAAGTAATCATAGTGATCTTCTCTTCTTCACCAATACTGGTCGAGTATTTTCACTTCCCGCTTACGAGATTCCAGAAACACAGAGAACAGCAAAAGGACAACCGATTATCAATCTCCTCTCTCTTCAAAAAGATGAAGATATAACGGCTATTCTCGATCTTGCAAAGGTACAAGGAAAGCACTTTGCCCTCATCTCCAAGAAAGCAATCATCAAACGTCTCGATAAAGAAGATGTGCAAAATATCCGAACTTCTGGACTCATCGTCATGAAACCTCGTGATGGTGACGAACTCGGTTGGGTACGAGTAACCAATGGTGATGATAATATATTGATGGTTTCTAAACATGGGAAAGCTATTCAGTTCAATGAAGCAGATGTTCGAGTAATGGGACGTGGAGCTGCCGGAGTTCGTGGAATGCGTATCGCTGAAAATGACTCTGTGGTCGAAGCCGATGTCATCGGAGAAAATGATAACTATGTCTTCACGGTAACCGAAAATGGTATGGGAAAGATTACCAATATCGAAGAATACCGAGAACAGGGACGAGGTGGATCCGGAGTGAAAGTGGGAGCGATGACTGCTAAAACAGGGGATATCATCGGGGTAAGTATCCTCACCGAAGAATCTCGAAAAGATGGAGAAGTTATGCTCATCTCAAAGACGGGGCAAACGGTTCGTGTACCTCTCAATGGAGTTCGTACAACCAGTCGAGTTACCCAAGGAATTATCCTCGCAAAATTGAAAGATAAAAAAGATTCATTCACTTCCGCAACTGTGATGAAAAAGGGAGAAGAAGAGGAAACTATAGAGGAGGGCGGAGAAAACGTAGAAGAATAAGAACAAAAATCCCTTGAGAAATATTTCTCAAGGGATTTTTAAAAAATTAATTTTACTGAGATAAGCCAAAAAACAATCTCTTTTACAAGAGATTGTTTTTGAGTTTAAAGTCTATTTCTTCGACTTCTTTTGAAAAATAGTTTTCTCAAGAGGAAATACTCGTTCTGCGATGATAATCTTCCCGAAATCTTCATCTTCAGATCCTTCGAAGAAGTATTCTTCGATATTGGCTCGGAGCATCGCATGAACTTTTGTGAGAATATGAAGTTTTGCTAATATATCATATACACGAGCCACCGCTTCAAAATTCTTCATATCGGTCATACGAACGATTTGTTCAATTCGTTCCCCAGTTACCGTTATTTCTCGTTCCCCTGTTTTAGTTATTCGGAAGCTATCGCTTTTCTGAAAATCTTTGAGGTCATAGAACTTCATTGGAGTATCCTCGCCATCTCCATTTTCTGGTACGAGAGATTTTCCCGCATATTCAGAGATGAGAAAATCTTTCAGCTCATCGATTCCTTGAAAACCTGCAGCCGAGATGGCGAAATATTTCTTCCCTTTGAAATGTTTCGCCAACTTTTTAGAAAGTGCCACAATCTCATCTGGTGGAATCACATCTGCTTTGGAAAATACGATTACTTCCTCTTTTGTTTTCAGTGCATCCGAAAAAAGCTCAAGTTCTTTTCGGATATCTTTATAGTTCTGAACTACTGCTTCCTCTCCCTGACTCATATCGAGAAGATGAAGAAGTACATGAGTTCGTTCAATATGTTTCAAGAACTGAATACCAAGACCTTTTCCTTCTGAGGCCCCAGGAATCAATCCTGGAACATCCTCGAGAATAAGACTTTGCCCCTTGTGTTCCATAACTCCAAGATTTGGGATAAGCGTCGTGAATGGATAATCTGCAATCTTTGGTCGAACATTCGTTACACTTTGAATAAGAGTAGATTTCCCTGCATTCGGAAGTCCGATAATACCAATATCCGCAACGAGTTTAAGTTCGAGTTTCACACATTTTTCTTCTCCGATATCCCCCATCTCTGCAAATGCTGGAGCCTGACGAACACTCGAAGGGAAATGGGCATTTCCAAAACCTCCTCGTCCCCCCTGACAGAGTGGATATGTTTCACCTTCATGATTCAAATCTACGATAATTTCTCCTGTTTCAGCGTCAGTAACAATAGTCCCAACAGGAACTTTCACAATCAAGTCTTCACCTTTTGCGCCATGCATCTCTTTTGTTGCACCACTTTCTCCATTTTCTGCTCGAAGTATACGAGTATGACGAAAATCTGAAAGTGTATTCATATTAGAAGTGGCACGAAGATAGGCACTTCCACCATATCCACCATCTCATCCGTACGGACCTCCGTTTGGTATACATTTTTCACGACGCCAAGAGACAATTCCATTTCCTCCCTTTCCGGCTTTAATAGTGATTTTTACTTCATCGATAAACATTGAAAAGAGGATTAATAATTAGTAGTAAGTTTCCAAAAAGAAGATATTCAAAAACAATCATAATAGCGACATAATTTCCGCTTTATTTCTATTCTCTATGCCCTATTTTCTAGTCCCTTTATTTCCCTTATTCTATCCAAAAACCCATTTTTACAAAAAGATTTGTAAATTTAAAAAAAAACATATACTGTGCTCCATAAATTATATCTAAATACTATCTACTATGGCAAAAGGAAAACGAACATACATGTCTTGTCTCTCTACAGAATCAGGAATCATGGGGTACATAACGAATGTACAAAAGAGAAACTTCGCAGCTGGAGAAAAGCTCGAACTTCGAAAATACGATAAGAAACTACGAAAGCATGTTATCTTCAAGTTAAAAGAAACAAAACATTAAAATCAAAAAACCTCCGAAATTTTCGGAGGTTTTTTGTATCAGATTATGCAACTTGAGAGTGATTTTCATCATTTGAAGCACCGAGAATATTAGTGATACGAGCTCGTTGGTGAGACTCTAAGATAGCTACTTTATTGGAATAATCTCCAAGATGTGTAGATGTAAGAGTTTCTGTATAGAGATTTACAATCTCAGCACGAGTTTCTCCTACAAGAGAAGCAAGAGTTTCTGAAATAGATTCAATGCGACCTAATGTTTCTTGAATCTTTGGACTATTCTTTCTCTCTGGAGATAATCCAGCTAATTTTTCATTGATTCTTATTTGTAAATCAATCAATCCTGGTTGTTCTTTAAAAATCTTACTATTAAGAGTTTCACTTCCGTGCATTCCATTTACTGAAGACATATGTATTTTTATTTAAGAAAATAGTATTTTTATATTTGAAATTTTAATTCTGATAAATCTTTTTTCGATCCACTTTGAACAAATGTTCGGCCATAAGCTTCGAGATCTTGTTCGATATTTTCAAGAGCCTGAATAAGAAGAATCTCCTTTTCCTCTTCCATCTCATCTCTATGTCTCTTGATATCGGCGATGATGGAATCCCATCGTTCGAGGATATCAATTTTCTTATCATCAGTTAGTACATCAAAGATACGAACAATTTCGCGAGCATCATCTCTATGGAGTCAGGCGAGAGATATTCTTCTGAGAATTTCGGTATTTTCTGTAATCATGGGAAAGAATAAATAGAAATATGTTTTAGGATTTCCCCGACAGATATGAGTATAGCATACCCGCGAAAAAGATACAAATAAATGAAAGGATTTTAAGTTGACAAAGTGTATTTTTCTGTGAATTATCTGTATTATACAGAATCTTTATAAGACGATGAAATTTATATGAAGTTCGCGTACCGAAGTGGGGCGTAGTTATGTACGATGAGCAAGGAAAAGTAAAAATTGAATGTAAAGTTCGCGTTTTATAAAGATTCTACTCTTGGATTCTGATTTTTTCGATATGTATACACTTCCCTGCTACTATCTCAACAAAGATTCCTGTGAGTATTCCTTCTCCGATAACCTGTTCGGCTTTCGGACCGAAAAGTCTCGTACCAGTCAGAAGTGATGGCAAGCGAGATTCGAATGTGTGTCCGATGGAGCTCCAAAGTGGTCCTGTCATACCGAGATCGGTAATCATCCCGGTTCCTTTGGGAAAAATTCGTTCATCGTTCGTTTGTACATGAGTATGAGTCCCATATACTACACTCGCCCGTCCATCCAGAAAATAAGCCATATTTACTAATTCTGCGGTGGTTTCTCGATGAAAGTCCACCACAAGAGCATCATATTTTTCTGTCAGTCGGGAGAGAAATCTTTCTATGTATTGAAATGGATTATCGAGACTATCATGCATAAAAACCGAGGACATCAAATTTATTACTAAAAGTCTTTGTCTATTTTTCTCCACTATTTTCCACCCCTTTCCAGGCATCGGATAATTTGGATATTCCAGATAATTTACTGGGCGAATCTGGATAGATTCAGTATCAGAGAAAGTATTTCCTGCATCTTTCAAATTGGAAAATACATGGTTCCCTCCTGTAAGTACATCAAATCCGAGATCCTTCATCGCTTCGACATGTTTTTCTATCGGTCATTTCCCTCCGGTAATATTTTCAGAATTGGCAATCATAAAATCTGGGGCATATTTTGCACGCAAAGCATCAATGTTTTCGGCCACCATTCTCCGTCCTGTTCGTCCAAATATATCTCATAAAATAAGGATCTTCATAGAAATTTCTAATATAATTATAGAATATTTTTACAAGTATATGGATTTTCCCAAAAATAGAAAAATATTCTATTGAAAAAACACCTTTTCTGTATACAATGACACCTATAATCAATAATAAAAACGAGCTATGCGAGAAACAAATGTAAAACATATCCAAGAAATCGAGCGTCTCAAATACTCCGGACTGTACGCCGATGCAAAAGTGAAGGTTCAAGGGTATCTTTTGAAACATGCTGATGACTATAGGCTCTATGAAGAATTGGCTGATATCGGACTCTACGAAGGTGATCTGGATGCTGCAGAAGCAGCTTTGAAAGTTGCTCAGAAACTCCATCCAGAATCTGCGACTGGTATGTATTTAATGGGGTTTATTCATATCTCCAAGAGTAATTTCCGTGTTGGAGTAGACCTCCTCGAAAAAGCCAATGAACTTTTCCCAAATAATCCAGAAATTCTTCGAAATCTCGGATGGTGATATGCTATGCTCGGAAATCCGAGTAAAGGAGTGGCTGTTATGAAACGTGCTCTCAACCTTTCACCCGAAGATGAACTTATTATGGAAGATCTTGGTGTAACACTCATATCAGAGGGGCAAGTGGAAGAGGGTGCTTCTATGCTCAAAAAAGCCGGAAAAGAATCTCGTCTCGACGAACTCAAGATGATGATGGGAATGTAAAGAGAGTTATGAAGTCAAAAGTCCATAAAATCAAAAGTTATAGTGGATTTTTATAATACGATTCTACTTTATAGACTTTATAGACTAAACTCATGTCCTTCAAAATCAGTAACATTGTTGATTACAATCAATTCATCGCTCTCGATATAGGAACTTCGAAAATCAAGGTTCTTATTTGTGCGATTAATGGAGGAGAATTAAGAATACTCGGTTCTGCCATTATGCGTCAGAGTAAGAAAAATATCATAGATGGAGAAATAGCTGATCTCTATGGAGTTTCGGAAACTATCAAAAAAGCGATTAGTAAGGCAGGGGAGAATCTCGATGAGATACCAAATGATATCGTTATATCTCTCTGATCTGTTCTCACTTTTTCAGATATTATTCGTATGAACTATGTTCGAGAAAACTTTGAAGAACCTATTAGTATGGAGGAGATTGATCATGTCGTCAAAAAAGTAGAACATACTTCTCTCGATAGAGTGAAGGGAAAAATTCGAGAAAGAACAGGGATCGTAGAATCGGAGATGAAACTTGTTACGACTTCTATTATTTCTATCACAGTGGATGGAAAAAAGATAGGAAATCCCATTGGATTTACTGGGAAAAATATCAAACTCGGTATTATCAATATCTTTGTTCCGCTCTCTTATGTGAATATGATTCAAAATATCGGACGAGGACTTTCAAAAAATATCATCTCACTTATTCCTTCTCTCGTGACGTTACCAAAACTTCTTGAAGAAAAAAATGAGAATTTTGATTTCAATGCCTGCATCGATTTTGGAAGTTCTAAAACCACCATCGTGATTGAAAATAAAGGAGAGGTTCTTGGGGGAAATACTCTCAATTTTGGTTTCGGACTCCTCGAGGAAACTTTCAAACAAAAAGCACCAAATCTCGGATATCTCGACATCGAACATCACATCACACATATCGAAGAAACATATGAGGAATACAAAGAAATATTCGATATATTTCTCGAAATCCTTTTCGATGCACTCTTTGTTGCGATGACCGATATCACCTCGCAACTTTTTCTAAAAAATATCTTTATATCTGGCTGAGGATCTTCTTTATTTCTCCAAAAAAAATTGGAAGAATATCTCAAAACAAAAAGTATTGGAAATAATATTCATATCGAACCGATTGTAACCAATATTGAAAATATTTCCCCTCATGATACTGGAAGTTTCACACAGGTATTAGCACTTGCTAAAACAACCGAGGAAATGCTTCTCCTCAAAAAAGACCCTATTGCTCGCATACTCCGCTATATAATCTACCGATATGAATAAAAAAACTCTCCAGCTCGATAAGTATGATTCACTCATACAGATATTTGAGAAAATATCCTCCACGGAATTATCCGAGATTCAGATAGAAGTAGAGGACAATGTTCATCTCACTAATTACCTCAATCTAAAACTCATTCTCCACCGCTTCCCGATGAAACGGTTCTCTTTTATAACAAATAATACTGAACTTAAAAGACTCGGAGAGCCACTCTGAATACGATTTTTTCAAAAAAGCAATGATATAGAATTTGAAAAGGAATATGCAAAAAATCATATTCTCCGTCATAATTTTACGGTTCTTGAATATACCCGCTATGAGATCAATAAGATATTCTCCCGACTTATGTTCGTTTTTAAAAAGAAAACGAATGTCTATAAAAACAAAAAAAGGAGTCACGATTCTCATTTATTTTTCCTCATTATTGGACTCACCATTTCCCTTTCGCTCCTTGTTTTTATATTTTACTTTGCAGTATCCAAAACCTATGTCACTATCAGTCCAGAGTTGGACGTAAAAACTATATCGAGAAATATTATATTTACCCAAAAAGAAACGAGTGTTCTTGATAGTAAAAATACTATCAGTGTACGACCGATCAATCTGGAAATACCAATGGAATATACATTCAATGTGACTACTCTCGATGAGATGAGTACACAAAATGCACACGGAACGGTCGATATTTATAATGAACTTTCACAAGAACAAGTCTTTCGTCCTGCAACTCGTTTTATCACGGAAAATGGTCTCGTATTTAAAACAGGTGATTGGCTGAAAGTTCCACCCACAAGAGTATCTTCATGAATGACAGTTATAGGGAAAATATCCGCCACACTTATCGCTGATGCCTATGATGTAAATGGGGGAATTATCTGAGTGCGTGGAAATATCTTAGACGGAGCTACTCTCACGATTCCAGGACTTAAATTTAATCGTGATAAAATCCATGCCAAGACCACTTCTGCTTTTATCGGTGGTATCAATCCAAAGATACATATTTTGACTGATAAAGAAATGGCAAGTTTCAAAGAAATACTTACTGAAAAACTCAAAAGCAAAGCTCTCGAAACACTGAAAAATACCATCAAGAAGAATAATACAGAAAATGGAGAGAATTATGATATTCTCCCTATCAATGAAAATATCACTTATGTACCAGGAACTATTAATCTCTTGAAATGAGCGAAGATTGGAGACAAAAATGACGAGGTCAGTATGAGCGGTAGTATGAAAATCAGTACTTATATCTATGATAAAAATGCAACGCTTTTCTATCTCAAAACCATTCTCAACGAGAGTCTCCTTTTTGGAACCGAGAAACTCATAGGAGTGAATGATGAAAGTCTCCGTATTACGAATGTGATTTCGAGAAATATCTCCCCACTTTTCTCGATGAAAGCAACAACGGAACTTGATTCCACGATTTCATACAATTTTGAAGATGTATCCAATAATTTGACCAAGAAACTGAAAAATCTCATCGTAAATACTTCTGTCAAAGAAGCAACTTCCCTCCTCCTTAATGATAATAATATTGCCAGTGTTAAAATCACATTCTCACCATTCTGGCTCACACGAGTTTCCAACAATCCAGATAATATAGAATTTATCATACAAAAATAATTTCGAGCATTTTTTGATCCCTGTATCCATGAACCCTTCTCATACCGGAATATATTCCCAAATACAACCCCATTTTGGATTCGTAGAAACATCCGAGGGAGAAGTATTTTTTGTAGGAAAACGTGAACGTAATGGTACTCTCGATGGTGATACGGTCAAAGTACAGATCATAAAACCCTGAGTTGATGGAAAAAAAG
>JBAZVV010000026.1:12947-13653 GCA_041660685.1 Candidatus Altimarinota bacterium
AAAGATTACATCTCTCATAAAAAGAACCGAGAAAGTACTTGTCGGAAAATATATCAAACGACCAAAAAGTTCGTATGGATTTGTACAAGTCATCGAAGGATTTGGCGGAAAAGATATATTTGTCGGTGATCGTGATTCGCTTGGTGCAAAAAATGATGAAATGGTGACTATTCGTGTATTTGGAGATACCAAGAAGCCAAATGGAAAAGTCGTATCTATTCTCGGTCACAAAGATAGTCAGTGAATGGCAGAACAAATCGTTTTCCATGAGAATGGAATCGTGAAAGAATTCAGCGAACAAGTACTTCGAGAAGCACAAAAACTTCAACCCAGCACTTCCTCTCTTAGGCGTGTTGATCTGAGGAATGAATGGATTGTAACCATCGATGGAGCCGATGCAAAAGATCTCGATGATGCTATAGGAATCAAGAAACTTCCAAATGGGAATTTCGAAATCGGAGTACATATCGCCGATGTTGCGGAATACGTTCGAGAAGGTTCTGTCCTCGATCGTGAAGCTTACCAACGTGGGACGAGTATTTATACTCCCGACGAAGTAATTCCTATGCTCCCAGAACACCTTTCCAACAATCTCTGTTCGCTCCATCCAGGAACTCCCAAAGCAACGCTCAGTATAACTATGGAACTCGATAAGACGGGAAAGGTACTCCGATCACGAATCGACGAGACACTCATCGAGAGTAAA
>JBAZVV010000027.1:0-13617 GCA_041660685.1 Candidatus Altimarinota bacterium
ATATTCGATGCTATATGTACCGGAGATTCACATATAGATATTCTTCAGAAATTTGAAGTGAGTAAAAGTGATTTGCCAGAAGTTATTAGTGCAATAAAAACAAGATGCATTACACTTTTAACCAAAGAAAAAGAAAAATTTGTTGAGGAGTATGGTGAATATGATTCTCGTGCTTTTCGAGTCGCAATGAATAAGAAAGAAGAATTTAAAATATTGATAAATTTTTTTTGTGAAGACGAATTTGGGTTTGATATTTTCTCTCACATTCCCATGAGTGACAAAGAATTTAAAAATTCCATGTTATTTCCTTCAGATAATGAAATCTCGGTAAATGAAGTAGATTTTACCTGAGTAAAATAAATGTGTTCATTATAAAATCGACTGAAATATACAAGAACGAGAGAATTTGAGAGTAAATCAAATATCGAAATGAGACGTACTGACGTACGGCGAATGAGAAATGGAGATTTACTCTCAATATCTGAAGTTATTTCACATTTAAACTATGAAGACGCAGTTCTCTATATTCATACCTAAACAAGAAATCAGAAGGGTCGATATGTATCTATCGGCCCTTTTTCCTGAGCATTCGCGTTCTTATATGCAAAAGCTTATAGAAAAATGACGACTTCAGGTGAATGGGAAAGTTATGGAAAGCAATAAGCGAGTGAAAAAATGAGATGTTCTTGAAATAGAATTTGAAACCGAGAAATCCCACCTCCAGGCGGAAAATATGGACTTAGAAATCATTTTCGATAATGCGGATTTTGCGGTTGTGAGCAAAGATCCTCGGGTCAATACTCACACGGTTCCCGGAGAGTTTGGAAATACAGGGACGCTTGTGAATGCACTTCTTCATCATTTCGGAAATCTTTCGGTTATCAACGGAGTGGAACGTCCTGGGATTGTTCATAGATTAGACAAAGACACGAGCGGACTTATTCTCATTGCGAAAAATGACCGTTCTATGCGGGAACTTCAGAAGAAAATGGCAGACAGGAAAATAAAGAAATTCTATTATGCGGTAGTCAGTGGCCTCGTGAAAGATAAAGAATGAATGATCGAATCCTTCATCGGGCGAGATCCCAATGATCGCAAACGAATGACAACAGAAAATCCCGTAAATCCCAAACTTGCTCGGACAAAATTCACACTTCTCAACCATATCGATGATAAATACTCTCTTCTAGAAATCGAACTTTTCACGGGACGAACACATCAAATCCGTGTCCATATGTCCACCATCGGATACCCGATCATCGGAGACAAAGTCTATGGAAATGAAAAAGCGAATAAAGAAATGATGACCAAGTACGGACTCGATCGTCAGTGGCTCCATGCAAGGAGACTCATATTGAATCTCTTTTGAGTGGATTATACTTTCATCGCACCACTCAAGAAAGATATCACAAAAGTGTTGGAGGAAAATGGAATTAAAGTGGATTAAATTTAGATTTCAAATTCTCTTCATGCTCCCTTTCATCTTCATTCTCCTCATTCTCCTCGACCAAGTTTCGAAATACTTGGCAGAGCATTTTTTGGTGAACGAAAAAATCTATATTCTTGGTGATTTTCTCGTTCTCTCATTTGTAAAAAATACGGGCGTGGCGTTTTCTTTCCCGATTCAGGGAATGGTTCTAAAAATACTAACAGTCGCTCTGATAGTAGGAATCAGTGCCTATTACATTCGAGCAGAACCGTATAAAAATCTCTTGCGTACGAAATTTGCTTATGTTTTTATCCTCTCGTGAGCGATTTCAAATGGGATTGATAGAGTGTCTTTTGGTTCAGTAATCGACTTCATTGGAGTAAAATACTTTGCAATTTTTAACTTTGCTGATATATTTATCTCCGTTGGAGCATTTTTATTATTTCTCATCTACTTCACCCATGAACACCCCTGAGATCAAAAAAGCTAATGAAGATATACTCGGGCCTACGAAGATAGATATCGCCTCTGTTGGTCTTTCTACTCTCGGAAGCATCGCAGCAGGATTTCTCGGAGGACTTTTCATATTGCTTTTCACCTATGTATTTCTCGGTTCACTTCAGGCATCGAGCATATTTCCGTATATACTTTCGCTCGTAGGATTTTTCGCTATTCTTATAACTGTTTCACTGACTTTTGCTTTAAACCGTCTTCTTTTTCCAGCAAAATACAAAGAATGATCTATTGTTCTCGGACAAATAGCCATCCTATCTATTTTCTTTTTCATCCTCGTTTCGCCACTTTATGTATATGTAAACTGGATTGAGCCAGATTTCCTTATTTTTGTATTTCTCTTCCATATCACGATAAATATCCTCGCCACTTCCCTGCTCTCGGAGATACTCTCTAGTTATCGATATGTTCTCCTTTCTATATACGGAAGTTTCATAGGATTTTTTGCAACATCTATCCTTTCGGTCGTATTTTTCATGAATTTTTCTCCATCGAGAAATGCTATCTATTCTCTCATCGGAGTTATCATCGTTGTAAACTTTGTTATAACACTTTTCCGCCTCCTTTTTGAATTTGTATACTATAAAATATATACGAAAACCGGAACCGATCACCTCGGAGATATCTTCGCCCAGATTGAAAATGAAGAAAAAGAAATACTCGCAAAAGCAGAAAAAGAACTCGGAACGTTTGAGTAGATCAAATTTGTCATTACGAGCGAAACATGGTAATCCAGACAAATAAATCCTTATAAAAAAGTGGAATAGGTAATCTGGATTGCTTCGTTTCTCATAATGACAATAATTTTCTTAATTTTAGTTTATTATTAACTTCTAAAAAATATGCACAAAATAGCACGACGCGTTATCGAAACCTATTTGAGAGAAAAGAAAATCCTAACTATTGAAGAACTCTGACTTTCTGGAACCGAACATGAGACGAATAAAAATCTTGTATTTGTCACGCTCTATAAAAATGGTGGAATTATCGCATCAAGTGGGCGAATACATTTGAAGAAGCCAAATACGCTTTTTGAACTCATAGAAAATAGTCTTTTCTGCCTCAGGGATCCTCGTTTCGCGGAAGCTATAAAAAATCCAGACGAGCTCGCGAATGTACAAGTTCGTGTCGATATGATCCGTCCAGAAGGACGACGAATACTTGGAAATATTTCAGAACTCGATACGAAACGAGAAGGTCTTATTCTCCTTTCTCAGACCAAGAATGCACTTGGGGTACTTCTTCCAAATATCACCAATGTTGCTTCGAGCCCCGATGAATATTTCCAGATTGTTTGCAAAAAGGCCAATCTGAATCCTGCCGATTTGAAACCTGAAGATATGATCCTTTATGGAATTGAATCGACGGTATTTTCAGATTTATAAAATATCAAATTATGAATATTCTCCTTGTTGGACTCCCAAAAAGTGGTAAAACAACACTTTTGAAAACTATTCTGAAAAACTATCCAAATAAAACAGGATTTACTACAAATGAGATACGAGAAGGTATCATAAGAACAGGATTTGAAATCGAAACTTCTAAATGAGAGAAAAGATTATTTGCATCTACTACACTTGATGTACCACTAAAATTTGGGAAATACTGAGTAGATATACTTGTATTAGAAGAGATATTACCATACATATCTTCTTTTTCACCCGAAGATATGCTCTTTATTGATGAGATTGATCCAATGGAACTTCTTTCTCATGCATTTGAAAATTTTTGCATGAATTATCTTGATGCGCCGAATCTTTGTATAGCTACGAGCCAGCTTTCTGTTAATAACTTTACTGAAGCAATACATCAAAGAAGTGATATAATAATCTTCGAAATAACACCAGAAAATAGAGATTTAAAAATGATGGAGATTATTCATACAGTCGATTCTCTCTATTTAAATAAATAATTATTAAATACCTCTCCTGTGACTATATTTTCTATTACACTTTTCTGAGTCCATATAGCACCAAGTTGGTATGGACTTATGTATGCACTCGGGTTTATCAGTGGATATCTGATTCTACGAAAAAGAAAAATCCTCCCAGAAACAGAGCTAGAATCTCTTATGTTGTATGTATTCTGATGAGTACTCCTCGGTGGACGACTCGGATATGTACTTTTTTATAATCTTCCCTATTATCTCGCCCATCCTATAGAAATACTCCAAACCTGGCAAGGAGGTATGAGTTTTCATGGCGGAGTTATCGGAGTAATTATCGCGATACTTCTCTTCGCTCAGATGCGCAAAAAATCTTTTCTCATTATAGCCGATCATATTACAAGTATTCTTCCCATTGGACTCGGACTCGGACGAATCGGGAATTATTTAAACCAAGAACTATTAGGGTTTACTCATTACACTGGTCCATTTGCAGTGGTAAAGAATGGGATTTCCTACTTCCCTTCTCCTTGAAGCTACATTTGAAGGAATTATTCTCTTTCTTATTCTCAATCTCCTGATGAGGAAAAATATATTTCCTGGAAGGATTGCAACCAGTTTCCTTATCTGGTACTGAATATTTCGATTCTGTATAGAGCTGGTACGAACACCCGACACTGGACTCGGATATCTCACTTTTGGACTCACTATGGGACAAATATTATCAATCCCGATGATAATTATAGGTATAGGTCTTTATGTTTATTTGAGATATTTGAATAAGAAATCAGAAATATTTTCTCTGAAAAAAACATAAAAAATCCCAGGGAGCAAGCAAATGCTCACCTGGACAAAACTTCCACATACTGTACATACCGACCCTTACACAGGGAGGAGAATGGTCGGGAACATATACTAACCACATGGAATGTATTCATTATATTTAACAAAACCTATATGTCAAATAAAAGTTTCTCAAATATTCTTATTATTCTCTCGTGTATCATCACAGGAATATCATTCTTTTCCAACAATATTCTCAGTTATGGAATGAATTCATATTTTATAAACGACTGATTTTCCATCGTTTTAATTATTCAATTTCTCTTGTATCAATTCCTCCATGGAGGAATTCTCCATCTGCTTTTTAATAGTTTCTTCCTCTATCTTTTCGGAAATCAAGTAGAAAGTTTGATTTGACGGAATAGATTTATGATTTTCTTTATACTCAATACCTTTTTTGTCGGTATTGCCTTACTCTTTCTTTCCAACGGAAACACTATTGGAATAAGTGGCTTTGCAATGGCAATACTCTCATATATATTTCTAGAACTCCGGTCGAGAAATAATCCAGAATATAAATCCGCTGGGGTATTTTTGATTATCAACATTCTCATGGGATTGGGTGGTAATATTAGTTTAGTCGGACATCTCTCGGGTGCAATTTTTGGAATAGTGTTTTACTATCTTTTGGATAGAAAATGAGTAAAATTTTACGACTAAATTATACCAAAAAAATCCAGATTTTTAAAATCTGGATTTTTTTTACTCTGATTTATATTCCGTCCAAAAATCCTTACGAAATACTTCATAGCGACCTTCGATTATAGCCTTTCGTGCTTCTCTGCTGAGATTTAAAAGAAATTCCAGATTATGAAGAGAAACAAGTTGTCCAGCAAGCATTTCCCCAACTTTGAAGAGATGACGTAGATATCCGAGAGAATAAGTTCGAGAAACCATAGTGGAATATTCTGGTCTTGTATAGATTCCTTCTTTTTCTAATTTATATTTTTCATTGGTAACTTTAATATTTCCTCTTGAAGTATAAGCAACTCCGTGTCGTCCGAGACGAGTTGGAAGGACACAGTCGAACATATCAATCCCACGATAAATCCCTTCAATCAAATCTTCTGGTGTTCCGAGTCCCATCAAATAATGAGGTTTTGATGGGGGTAAGTATGGAGCAATCGAATCAAGGATTCGAATCATATCAGGTTTAGACTCCCCAACAGAAAGACCTCCAATTGCTACTCCGGGCATATCAAGATCTGCTATGTATTTCACACTGTCTACACGAAGATCATCATATATAACCCCCTGAGCGATGGGAAAAAGTGCTTGTGGATGCAGTCATTTATCTGCTCGTATTTTTTGTTGTTCTATATGCTCTATAACACAACGCGAAGCCCAACGATGGGTTCGTCCCATAGCAGCTCGTGCATAGGAATATGTGGAAGTTCCTGGAGCACATTCATCAAATGCCATAATAATATCGGCCCCAAGATTCGCTTGTATTTGCATCGCTCGCTCTGGTGTGAACATATGTTTCGAACCATCCAGATGAGAACGGAATTCCACTCCATCTTCGGTTATTTTTACCAAACTTTTCGCTTCTCCTGATTCTTTAGACCCAGGAGAATTTTTCATCTGTCCGAGAGAGAAAACTTGGAATCCTCCACTATCTGTGAGAATAGGAAGATTTATATTCATAAACTCGTGAAGTCCTCCAAAATGAGCGATAGTTTCATCGCCTGGACGGAGGTAAAGGTGGTAGGTATTAGAAAGCATAATCTGAGTACCAATCTCGAGAATATGATCTTTATGAACCCCTTTCACACTCGCCTGTGTTCCAACGGGCATAAATATAGGAGTTTGGATATCTCCATGTGGAGTAGAAAGAGTTCCCGCTCGTGCGAGTCAATCAGTAGCTTCTATAGTAAATTCAAAGGACATTGTGTTTATTTAAAAATAAGTTTAGCTATATCTTTATAGGCAACGAATATACTCACAAGAATCAGAAAAGCAAATCCAGCAATATGAATAAAGTGTTCGATTTTATTATGGAGTGCTTTTTTATTAGAGAATACCCCCACAATTTGATGGATAATAAGAAATACGAAACGACCTCCATCGAGGGCTGGAAATGGTAGAAGATTAAATACTCAAAGATTGATACTGATAATAGCAGAAATAACTGCGATAACTGAAAATGCTACTTTTGCATCAAGTAGATTCACAAAAAGACTACCAATAGCAATTGGTCAGCCGAGACTATTTACTGCCTCTGTTCGCTCTGATGGAATATGTGGTGCGAATATCTTTCGAACGAGACTTCCAAGAAGTTCCAAAGTCATTACTGATTCTTTGTATGTTTCAATTCCTCCTTCTTTTATGGCTTCCAAGAAACTATATTTATAGTCAAAATCCTTGCGAATTTCAATAATATTATATCCAACATAACTTCCTATTTTCCCATCAATCGGAGTCACTGAGACGGTTCTTGTTCCTCCAGTTCATCGAAGTACAAAATCAAGATTTGCTATAGAATTCTGTACTTTCTGTATCATATCCTCTGGTTTCAAGATGGATTTTCCATCAATAGACAATACAATATCTCCATCGCGAATCCCTGATTTTTGAGCAATACTTCCCGACATAGGAGTAAGAATAATACCATCTGTTTTCACGAGTCCAACTCGAATTGCTTCCTCAAAAGAAGGAATAAGTTTTGTTTCTGTATGTGTTGGAAATTTCATATTAATGCCGAGTGGCTGTACTCAGATCATAAAAAGAACCGAGAATATTATGAATGCAAAAAAGAAATTCATAATAACTCCTGCGAGTATTACGCCTGATTGCTGCCAAAAGTTTTTGCTTGCAAGAGAATCCTTATCGTGTACACCAGTTTCATTTATTTCTTCTCCTTTCATCTTCACAAAACCTCAAATGGGCAACCAATTGAAAGTATAAATAGTACCGCTTTTATCTTTCCACACTTGTTTAGCACGAGGCGGAATACCTATTCCAAACTCTTCTACTTTTACTCCAAACCTTTTTGCCATGCTAAAATGCCCCAATTCATGAAAGAAAACAATCACAGAAAATACAAGAAGTGCAAGAATAATTCCAAAAATAATAGTCATATATCAAATAATTTTTATATAAAAGTATTCTTATTTAGAAAAAGCGGAAAATATTCCGCTTTTTCTTTGTCTATAAGTATTATTTATTATCTGCAAGAGATTCTTTGAGGTGATCAAAGAGATGATTAATAAGATCAGCGAGGCTTTTATAATCCTCTCGAGCATAGTGAAAGGTTTTTCCGTCAATAGAAACATTGAGTATCCCATTGAAACGACTGGTTTTATTTTGCTCAACAACCAATGATATCTCTCCTTCTCTATCTTCTCCATCGAGTTTACTAATGTATGTATCGAGTTTACCTGTGAGATTTTCCTCAACAAGACGCTCTACGACTTCTCTGTCATGTTCCATATTCTTCAACTGAATCTTTTTTTCTAATTTCATAAAAGTAAATATTAAGAAATATTTTCTACTGCTCATGAGTAGAAGAAATGATTATATCTAAAATGAAAGGAAATACCAAAAGATTTTTTGAAATTTTCTCATTATGTTTCATATAAATTTTACATACTTAAAAAGCTCATTTGAAATGAGCTTTTTAAGTATTTTTTGAGTACGTATGATATAGATGGTATTTAGTGTATTATTTGATTTTTAAAAGGGTGAAAAAATATAGCTTTTACGGGTTTAGTTATTGAAAACTTACGATCGCTAGATGTGCATTTCAAATGTTCTCATTGAGCAATCGGAAGACGTATAAGAATGTTAGAAAATTTATCCAATATCCCTTTTCCTCAAATAGGTCAATCTCGATATATGAAATCACACATGGCCCATTCTGTTCATTCATAGATTATTGATGCTTTTTTTATTTTTATAGCATATGCTTCACCACCTTCATATAATTGAAAATATATCTGATCACCCACTTCTATCTTATCTATTTTTTTAACAAGATGCTTAGATGTAGAGTACCTTCTTGCAGTTTCAAGAGTATTGGCAATCTCGATTCGTTTTTTCTTAAGAGTATTAAGTCTTGCATTCCCATCTGCTTTTGACTGCATCTTCTCCTTCGTATAAGGATCAGATATTCACGTAATTCCCGCATGAGCCTTTACGCGATTAAGAATCGTCTCCACTCGAACCGTAACACATCATGTATATCATAATTTCTTTGCATCACCTTTTGGAAGAAGATTTACACGGAGACGGGGTGCTTTTTGAAAATGAACCATTCCGTTCTCATCAGCACAGGCACTTACATCTGATTCAGTGAGATACATGCATGCCCTACTGATTAATGCCTTAAGATCAAATATTCATTTTTGTGATTCTTCAGTTTTATTTGCCCCTTGAATTTCCTGATTTATTATCAATCATCTAGGTTTTGATTGCATCCGTTTTTCTTGTATATTTGATACAATTTCCCTGTTTCATTTTTCTTGAATTCATTGAGTTACTCATGATTGTTGTCGTATATTTCTTTCACGTATTGATTGTATCATTCGTTCTTCGCGTGCTATTTTCTGCTCTGGGGTAAGTGGTCATATTATTCAATGTTGTTGTTTTCATTCTGCCTGATATACACGATGATATTTAGAAGAAACCCCTAATTTTAAAGAGAGTACATGAGACGTTTGTTGATAGAATGGTTGTACGTTATTAGTTTTTCAAGTATCTAACATATAGATAATAATTAGTAATAATTTCTTTCTTTAACAAAAGTTATTACACCACATTATATTTTATATGTCAAACTTTTTCTTTGACTTTTTATAGATTCTCTATATTCTCAAAATATCTATCACTTATTTTTATATCTATGAAATCATTTTTCTCCTTTCTTATACTTATATCTGTAGCTTTATCAAACACTTTTGTATACGCGGATTTCTTTGATCAGCAGATTATGATGAATGATCCAAAAATTACTATGATTCAAGACATAACACTCAACTATGTATCTTTTAATAATTATCAAGAAAAGATTCGATATAATAATACTTCCTATTTTATTACGAGTATCAAAAATGAAACTATTGCTCGTATTCAAAATGGAACTATTTCCTGCTATCGTTGATATGATATAATCACACATTTATCTAGCTTCACATCTACGATGAATCAGTATTTTTTCTATCAAAAACGATGAGAGCAGACAGGGGATACTATTTATAAGGAAAGTGCTCAAAATTATTTAGGTGATGCAAAATGAGCATATTCTCGATTAAAAGATACTCTCTCTAAAAGTGCTCATTAATGGTCGAATAGGAAAATGGTCAACAAAAACAAAAAAATACGAACAAATTTCTTTGTTCGTATTTTTTATAGTTGAGATTATTTTCGGAGTTCAAGTTCTGCGATAAGTTTTTCATATCGAGAAACATCTTTTTTCTTAAGGTAATTAAGAAGTTTTCGTCTTTTTGCTACCATAAGCATGATACCACGACGAGAGTGATTATCTTTCTTGTGAATATCAAGGTGAAGTTTCAAATCTTCGATTCGTTCTGTAAGAATAGCTACTTGTACTTCTGGAGAACCAGTATCTCCCTTATGAGTAGCGAACTTCTCCATAAGTGTCTTCTTGTCGTTTTTTTCGAGTGCCATAGACTAAGGTATTATAATAAAGAAAATCCCAAAACCAGAAAATACGCCAGAAATGGAACATGGAGAACTATATAGAAAAGCAAGAAAAAAGCAAATTATTCGATGTTATTTGAACATATCCTGATATCTCATCCTCGTTCTTCTATAATTGAAACAAATTTTTCGTCGTCCTTTACGAGATATTTCCTTCATGATCGAAGTCAGAGTGTATTCTTAAAAAGAATACCATTTTTGAGATCAATCAATACTTTTTGCGAAGGAGAGATGATTTCAAATTGAGGAAATATTTTTTCATACAGAAGAGTATTTTCGATAGAAATATCCTCTATTTTATGAGATAATTCCTCTCAGAGATGTTCTATTTTGCTTCTATGAAGCATCGTCACATAGCCAGAAAGTCCGAGTTTCTCACCCAGATCCCGAGCAATAGAACGGATATAAGTACCAACAGAAACTTCCATTTCGATCGTCACTTCCGGAAAGGAAAACGAAACAATCTTTGAAGAAAATATCTCAATTGTTCGCTTATTAATAACCACTTCTTGTCACTCACGAACAAGTTCATAAGCACGTCGTCCTTGCATGCGAATAGCTGAATAGGATGGTGGAATTTGTTCTATTTTCCCCGAAAAATATTGTTGAATGATTTCTTGGATCTTTTCTACCGTAAGTATTACCCGAGCCTGTTCTAAAGTAGAATCAGACAAATATTCCACTGAAGTATCGAGATCATAGGAAGGTGTAGAACCATCAAGACGAACCGTAAAAATATAGGTTTTCCGAGCCTTATCAATATATGGAATAAGTTTTGTGGAATTACCCGTCGCAACCAATAAAAGACCCGTCGCAAGAGGGTCAAGCGTTCCAGTATGTCAGACTTTCTTGATCCCAAACTTTTTTCGTAAGTGAGAAATGGCAGAAAAACTCGAAATACCAATGGGTTTATGTATCAGATAAAACATTACAGAGTATTTTTAGGTGTAGTTTCTTCTTTGTTTTCTAGCATTTCAAGAAGGAGTATCGTTCGTTTCATCTTGATTTTCTGTGGATGAAAGGAAAATGACAAGATTGAATAACTTACCTCAAAAATAGCAGCACTAAAATCTGCTACCTTTACTACCCAGAAATTCTTCCCTTTCGCACGATCTATTTTCCCTCTTCCAAGTGGATACATATGGGATCGAACAATTTCTATAACTTCCTCGGAAACTCCAAATCTTGCAGCATTTTTAGCAGCAATAACAGCATGACTATATGACTTGAGTGTGGTAAAATGGTAGTCATGAAGAAGTCCCGCAAGTGCACAGGTTTCTAAATCAGCTTTTACAAGCTTAGCCAGTCTATACGCTAGATAGGAGGCATTAATGAGATGTTCATATCGGTTAAAGAAGATATGATGCTTATGTGCTTGAAGTCATTTAAAATGTTCATCCTCAATAATATGACCTATGAAGCCGAGGAATTCTTTTGCACGTTTATAACGTTTAATAGAAGGTTTTTTTGATTTATACATTTTTATAAGGATGAGAGTTCTTTATATATCCAATCTTTCGGTGTAGAGAGAAAACGTGGATCATGGGTCCATATCCACTTTCCCGTCGTTGTAACTCCTCCTTCTCGGAAAATATTTATATACCCAAAATCAACAAAAAGTTTCCCAATGACATTTGATTGACTAACAAAGTGAGTCGAACCAGAGATAGAACACGCTTGAAAACAAGCACGAGAATCAGAGGAATTATTTCGATTATCTCCCATAACAAAGTATTCTCCTACTGGAACGGCGAACTCTGTTTCTTTTACATCGATTGGGAGAAAAGTTTTTCCGTTATTCGCAAGAGAAAGATATCTTTCATCGAGTTGTACAAAATTCATCTTTCCTGATTCCTTCAATAACACATTTCCACTAGAAAAACGAATCGTATCCCCAGGAATTCCGACCACACGTTTGATATAATATTCTTTTCCATTGGATGCATGCG
Organism: Candidatus Altimarinota bacterium; assembly: GCA_041660685.1. Taxonomy (GTDB): domain Bacteria; phylum Patescibacteriota; class Gracilibacteria; order BD1-5; family UBA2023; genus UBA1545. The sequence goes on from JBAZVV010000027.1 coordinate 12,281, forward strand.
GACGGAGAATAACAACATCTCCACGAACAGGATCTCCCACTTTTACAAATCAAAAATCCGCGTATGAAAATTTATTCACGAGGATAAATTCCCTGTCATGATAACTTTCTTCCATAGATGAACCACTGATCTGAAAAGGAGCAGCAATATAAGTACGAACAAATATCACTACCACCAGGATGATAATAATATCTCGAAAAAATTCAATAATTTCATGGAATGGAGTTTTGGAAGGTTCTTCATTCGGTATTTCTGCAATAGGAGTTGTTTCTTCTGTAGAGGTAGAAGAAACAATCTCTTTTTCTAGTATTTCGTTTTCTGACATGACAATAAGAGGAAAGTAAATAATTGACGATTAATGTATGAAATCCTCTCTGAAAAGCAAATGAGACTTATTAATTTTGGCATTGCTATTTTCCGTGACATTGTTTGAATTTCTTCCCACTTCCACAAGGACATAGTTCATTTCGTCCAACATTTTTGTATTCAGAGGAAAGTTCTTTTTTTGCATCCGCTTGAAATACTCGAACTCCTTCTTCCTGGTGTCCTGGAACTCCAAACTTTTGAGCCATCGCATCGGAGAGGAGATTATTGATATTGAGATTTTTAAGTTCACTTTCGTCTGTTTGCAGAAGTGCTTGAAGCGTTTTTTCATCAAGTTCGATTTGTTCTATTTTCTGGCGAGGAGAAGCAGTAAGGAGACCTTTTGTTACCTTAAATCCAACCTCTTTCAAAAGTGCAACAAATTTATCGAAAGCTCGTTCTTTATAAACGATGAGTGGATTTTTCTGAGCAAATCCTTCAAAAGCCACTTCCTCTCGAAGGTGCGCCATAGCATCTATGTGTTGCATCCAAAGTTCATCGATAGATTGAAGCATAAGGCGACGTTCAAAATCTGCAAACTCTTCTATACTTGCACTTGCACGAATTGCCTCAATAGTTGCAACAAACTGATTCGCAACTGCTTCTTTTATTGCTTCTTTATCTTCTCCATCAGTAATATGTTCCGTTTGAAGAATATCTTTTCCAGCAAAAGTATTTGTCTCGGAAATCAGGTGATCAAAATCCCAATCATATTTATCATCGGAATAAAGAACTCATTCTACAAAAGCACCAGCTTGGTCACGAACTATATTGATAATATCTTCATGAATATCTCCTTTTTCGAGAATCTTATTACGTCGTCCGTAAATGACGAGACGATGTTGATTGAGAACATCATCGTATTCGAGAATATGTTTTCGAACATCGAAGTTTCGTCCTTCTACTTGTTTCTGAACTCCATCGATACGCTTTGTGAGCATCGCAGAACGGAGAATCGGTTCGTAATCTGGTAT